>JAYONI010000006.1:0-16145 GCA_038121265.1 Candidatus Pelagibacteraceae bacterium
GGGCTTATTAATGTTAAACTTAATATCTAAATTTTTTAATTCTAATGAAGCAGTAATATTTTCAAATTGTAATTGAGAAAGTGGAAACTTTTCACTAATTTTTTTTTGAACTGTTGAGTTAAAATAAGAAGTGGTAATACCATTTACTAAAAAAAGAATTAGCAAAAAAAACAAAACAAAAAAAACTGAAAAATATTTAATAAATTTATTCATTTTATTTTAATTTATATAGAGCACTCTCTAAAAATGAATCTATATCTCCATCAAGTACTTTTTCTGGATCTGATCTTTCAAATCCAGTTCTGTTATCTTTTACCAATTGATAAGGTTGAAGTACATATGATCTGATCTGATGACCCCATCCAATATCAGTTTTATTAGACTCTATCGATTTACTTTCTTCCTCTTTTTTTTTAATTTCTAATTCATAAAGTCTTGCTTTTAACATGTTCATAGCTGTTTCTTTATTTTTGTGTTGAGATCTTTCATTTTGACACTGAACAACTATATTTGAAGGTGTATGTGTTATTCTAACAGCGCTATCTGTAGTGTTAACATGCTGCCCTCCAGCTCCACTAGATCTATAAGTGTCAATTCTTAAATCCTTGTCATTAATTTCTATATCAATATTTTCATTTACGACTGGATAAACCCAAACACTTGAAAAACTAGTATGTCTTCTTTTATTTGAATCAAATGGTGAAATCCGAACCAATCTGTGTACACCAGATTCATATTTTAAAAATCCATAACAATACTTTCCATTAATTCTTATAGTTGAGGATTTAAAACCTGCTTCCTCGCCTCTTGTTTCACTTATAAGTGAATAATTAAATGATTTTTTTTCCGCCCACCTTATATACATTCTTCTTAGCATTTCGGCCCAATCTTGACTTTCAGTACCTCCGGCCCCTGCATGTATTTCTAAATAGATATCACACTCATCATTTTTTCCTGATAAAAAACAAAATAACTCAATTTGTTTTATTTTTTTTTCTAAAGAATTTAAATTACTTTCAATTTCAGTTAAAAACTTACTATCGTTATCTACTTCGGAAAAGGTAATTAATTCTTTTATATCCTGCAACTCTTCGTCATACGACTTGGTGTCATCAATTATTTTTTCTAAAAAATTTTTTTCCTTAAGAATGATTTGTGCATTTTTATTATCATTCCAAAAATCAGGTAAACTTATTTGTTTTTCAATTTCTTGTAATTTTTCTTTGGATTGAATTTTGTCAAAGATAGCTCCATATATTGGAAATTGATTTATCTAAAGTTTCTATAATTTTTTTTTGTTCAAACATTTAATAAATAGTCGTAATTTTTATATTTTGATTATTCATATATTTATTTGGCATATATTCATATTTAAAACTTTCTAAGATACTATTATTTTTTTTATCTAAGGATAACAAACCCGTTTCTACGTCTGTATAAAAAAAATTAATAGTTTCGGGAGTTTTAAAAAATGAGGCATTGTATTTTCCTGGTAAACGTTGAATTATATCTTGGAATATAGGAAGCGCCGCTCTAGAGCCTGTTTCAAATTTACCCAAAGTTTGAGGCTCATCAAAACCTACATATACACCAATTGCTAATTTTGGATTAAATCCGATAAACCAGGCATCAAAGTTATTATTTGTAGTACCAGTTTTTCCAGCAATACGAACATTTAAATTTTTCAATTTTTTTCCAGTTCCTCTCTCAATGACGCCCTCTAAAATTGATGAAATTTGGAAAGCAGTTTCAGTTGATATTACTTTTTCATTTTTGCTATTAATTTTTGGAAATTCTAAAGAATCATTTGAAAATTTATTACAATCAAAACAATCGTATGATTTTTTTTTATATATAGTTTTTCCATCTTGATCTTGAACATAATCAATCATAGTTGGCTCTACAATAAATCCGCCATTAGGAAATATGGAATAAGCTGCAGTTAATTTTAACAAAGTAGTTTCGTCAGACCCCAATGAAAAAGAAAGAATGTTTGAAGGTTTTTTATATATGTTTATTTTTTCTGAAAAATTTACTATTTTTTTATTTCCAATCAGCTGGGCAAGACGAACTGTCATTAGATTTCTTGATTGCTCCACACCTGTACGCAAAGTATTTAATCCATAAAATTTATTGCCATAATTATTTGGCTTCCATTTTGTATCTTCTCCTTTGTTTTTACTAACAAATGGAGCGTCTAACAAAATTTCATTGGGTTTAAATTTATTTTCCAATGCAAGAGCATAAACAAATGGCTTAAATGCTGATCCTGGCTGTCTATTTGCTTGATTAGTTCTGTTAAATTTACTTAAATCAAAACTATAGCCTCCAACCATACTGTAAATATTGCCATTCCAAGGATTTAGAACAATAACAGATCCATTAACCTTAGGTATTTGCTTTAGCTCCCAATATTTTAATGAAGCATTATAATTAACATAAATAATATCATTTTTTTTGAGCACAAGATTTACATCATTTACCTTGGGGCCTAGAGAGTCAGCTGAAATATAAGTCCTTGCCCATGAAATATTTTTTAGAAAAATTTTACCATCTATGTTATTTTGGGTTGTTATTGATGCAAAATTTTTATCAACTTCATTAACAATTGCTACATTCCAGTCATTAAATTTATCTAATTGTATTTTTTCTAAATACTTCTTCCAATTATTTTTATTTTCAACATTTAATAAAGGACCTCTCCATCCATGTCTTTTGTCATATTCTTCTAAATTTTTTCTTAATGCATCAGATGTAATTTTTTGCAACTCTTCATCTAAAGAGGTTTTTACATACAGGCCATTTTTATACAGAACATCATTTCCATAAAGAGAAAATAATTTCCTTCGAACTTCTTCCGTATAAAAAGAATTTTCTCTTTTAAAATTTATCAATTTTTTTTTCAAAATTATTTTTCTATTTAGTTCAAGATTATATATATCTTTGCCTATAAAATTATTTTCTAACATTCTTTCCAAAACCCAATTTTTTCTTTTAAGAGTAACTGTAATATTTTTATATGGATTATAAGTACTGGGCGCTTTTGGTAAGGTTGCTAATAATGCAGCTTCAGCAATAGACAATTCTGCTAAAGGTTTATCAAAATAAGTCATGCTGGCAGCAGCCACACCATAAGATCTTTCTCCAAGATATATTTCATTTAAATAAAGTTCTAGAATTCTTTTTTTAGTTAAATATTTTTCAATTCTAAAAGCTAAGATCGCTTCTTTAATTTTTCTTGAAAAAGAAATATCAGAAGTAAGTAAAAAATTTTTTGCTACCTGCTGCGTAATAGTAGAGGCTCCTTCTAACCTTTGATTTAATATAAAATTCTTAATATTTTTAAATACTGCTCTAGTAATACCTTTCGCATCAATTCCTGGATGTGCGAAAAAATTTTTATCTTCTGCAGATAAAAAAGCGTTAATTACATTTTTTGGAATATTATCAATTGATACAAACGTTCGGTTTTCAGTGGAAAAATTGGCTATTAAATTCCCATTAGCACTATAAACTTTTGTTGACACTGCTGGCTTATAATTTTCTAAAAATCTATAGTTTGGTAAATCCAAGGCAAAAAACCACAAAATTAACAAAACTGAAAAAAATGCTAAAAAACTTAAAGAAAATATTAAAATTATAATAGATCTTAGACTTTTAAACATGCTCATATTTTTTCACTAAAAATTGTCTTTTTTTTGATATTTTGAACCTTTTGAATTTTAACACTTTCATTAAGAATGCTATTGAAATAGTATCATTTTATTAAGCTTTAAAACTTTTTATGAAAATTACATCAAAAATAACTAACTGGATATTAAACAAATGGAAAAAGAGATTCTTATCGACGCTTCTCAAGAGAAGCAGACTCGTATCGCTATCAAATCTGACAACGGTGTTGAAGCATATGAATATGAAAACGAACAAAAAAAACAACTTAAGGGTAATATATACTTAGGTAAAATAAGTAGAATAGAACCATCGCTACAAGCAGCTTTTGTTGATTTTGGAAATGAACGTCACGGATTCTTAGCTTTTAACGATATACAAACTCAATATTATCAAATTCCCATTGCTGATAAAGAATCCATTCTTAAAGAAGAGGAAGAGATAAGAAAGCAGCTTATAGAAGAAACTAAAGATTTAAGTGTTGATACACAAACTGATAACCATGAAAATTTTGAAAACGCAAATGATGACGAATATGCAAATGAAGTAGAAGAAACTCATGAAGAATTAGACTCTAATCATGAAGAAGTTTTGGTAGATCATCAAAAAACAGAGGGTGACAATGAATTTGAAACACCTGACAATAACTCTGAAAATTCTGAATATGAAAAAAAAATCAATGATATTAGATCTAGAAGAAAATTTAAAAGATACAGAATTCAAGAAGTTATAAAACCAGGACAGGTAATTTTAATTCAAATCGTTAAAGAAGAAAGAGGAAAAAAAGGAGCTGCGCTTACAACTTTTTTATCATTAGCTGGAAAATATATAGTCTTAATGCCAAATACTGCAAAGGGAGGTGGTATTTCAAGAAAAATATTTAATTCTCAAGATAGAAAAAATGTTAGAGGAATAATTAATGAACTTAATATTCCTGAAACTATGGGATTAATAGTAAGAACAGCAGGAGCAAAAAAAACACAAAATGAAATCAAAAATGATTTAGATGTTTTGATTCAAATTTGGGAAGAAATTAAACAAAAGACACTTAGCTCAAATGCCCCTAGTCTAATACATGAAGAGGGAGATGTAATTTACAGAAGTATTAGAGATTTTTTTAGTAGCGAGGTAAAAGAAGTAATTATTGATGGCTCTAATGGGTATGAGAAAGCTAAAAAATATGCTGAAATTATTGCCAAAGAACAAGTAAAAAAAATAAAAAAATATAAGGGAAAAGTTCCACTGTTTCATTCGAAGGGTATTGAAAAATATTTAAATGAAATTTTTGAGCCAAGAATAAATTTAAAATCTGGTGGATACTTAATCATAAACCCAACAGAAGCTCTTGTTTCAATTGATATTAACTCTGGAAAATCTACCAAAGAGAGAAATATTGAAAAAACGGCTCTCGCAACAAATGTGGAGGCGGCCCAAGAAATAGCAAGACAAGCAAAACTTAGAGATTTGGCAGGATTAATAGTTATTGATTTTATTGATATGGAAAATTACTCCAATAGAAGACTTGTGGAAAAAAAATTAAAAGAAGCTTTACGACATGACAAAGCCAGAGTTCAAGTTGGCAAAATAAGTAATTTTGGATTACTGGAGATGACAAGACAAAGATTAAGGGAAAGCTCTATTCAATGGAAAACCGTTTTATCAATTGATTCTTTTTCTCAAAAAATATTAAAAATTATCGAAGAAAAAATATTTACTTTATCAAGAGTTAAAATTGTAAAAGTAGAATTATCAAAAAAAATTATCGATTACATTGAAATAAACCAAAAAGAAGAAATTAATTTCTTTGAAAAAAAATATAAATTTAAAATTAAATTTGAAAAAAATGAAGATCTTTTGTCTTATGAATACAAAATATCCTTTAAAGATAATAAAAATAAAGAACTAGAGACAGTTAACTATATAGAAGAGCTAATTGCGAAAGAAAATATTTTAGTAGACACAAGTTCAGAAGATAAGTCTGAAGATAATAAAAGCAAAAAGTTTTATAAAAAAAAGAAATTTTTTAAAAAAAAATTTTTCAAGAAAAGAAATAACTTTAACGAAAAACAAAGCGAAGATACTTCTAAAAAAGATGTTGCTTAGTTATTAATTTTTCCCTCTAATGGCGAAGATGGGTTGGCTAATATTTTTTTTTCCATTCTTCCAGATAGAAACGACTGTCTTCCAGCAATAACTGCATTTTTCATTGCTTCTGCCATAAGAATTGGGTTGTTTGCTTTTGCAATTGCAGAATTGACTAATACACCATCACAACCTAATTCCATTGCAATAACAGCGTCTGAAGCGGTACCAATCCCAGCATCTACAATGACGGGAATTTTTGATTGTTGTTTAATAATTTGTATATTTATTTTATTTGGTATTCCTTGACCTGATCCAATTAGAGATCCTAATGGCATGATTGCAACCACCCCAATTTTTTCTAATTCTTTGCAGGCTATTGGATCATCAGCGCAATATACCATTACCTCAAATCCTTCATCCACTAATACTTTTGCAGCCTTTAGAGTTTCTTGCATATTTGGATATAGTGTTTGTTCGTCACCTAATACTTCTAACTTCACTAAATTCCATCCACCACTTGCTTTGGCTAGACGTAACGTTCGCAAAGCATCCTCGGCAGAATAACATCCAGCGGTATTTGGCAAATAAGTTATTTTTTTTGGATCAACATAATCCATTAACATTGGTTCTTTAGGATCGGTAATATTTACTCTTCTTACAGCAACTGTAACAATATCTGCTCCAGAAGCATTTACAGCATCTGAAGTTTGCTTAAGATCTTTGTACTTACCTGTTCCTACAATTAACCTTGAATTAAATACTCTTTTGCCAATTTTAAACTTGTCCATATTTTTAACCACCGCCTATAAAAGTAACGATTTCGATTTGGTCATTATTTTTCAAAAATGTTTTTGTATAATTTTCTTTATGAAGCACTTGTCTATTTAATTCAATTGCTACTTTGGCTTTAGGAATGGACAAATCTTCAAGCAAAGAATCTATGTTAACACCTTCGCTTAACTTATGTATTTTTCCATTTAATTGTATTTCAATCATTTTTAATATATTTACGATTGTATCTTTATGAGTAAAAAAATTCAAATAATCAATGGGCCAAATCTAAATTTGCTTGGGAAGAGAGAACCTGAAATCTATGGTCATTTAACAATGGAGCAAATTGAAAACAGGACTAAAGAACACTCGGCTAAAAAAAATATTAATGTAGATTTTTATCAGTCAAATATAGAGGGAGAAATTGTAACAAAGATCCAAGAAGTTAGTGAAAAAGTTGACGGTTTAATTATTAACGCTGCAGCTTTTACTCACACATCTGTGGCAATACTAGATGCACTAAATACTTTAACAATTCCAAAGGTAGAGATACATTTATCAAATATTTATGCTAGAGAAGAATTTAGACATAAATCTATGATAAGCAAATCAGTAAATGGAGTTATTTGCGGTTTTGGACTAAATAGTTATATATTAGCTATAGACGCAATTGAAAATATTTTAAAAAAATGAAGATAGACAAAGATTTAATTAAACAACTTTCAGACTCTCTTAATGAATTTAATTTAACAGAATTGGAATACTCAGATGGCAAAACATCTATCAAAGTAGGAAAAGGATCTAAAGCAATTGCAGCATCACCCTCTGCTGAAACTGCTACAAAACCCATTGCTCAACAAGAAGACAATTCTTCAAATATTATTCGAAGTCCAATGGTTGGTACTGCTTATCTTTCTCCTGAACCTGGGGCAAAACCATTTGTTTCAGTTGGAAATAAAGTAAAAAAAGGTGATACAATTTTAATTATTGAAGCTATGAAAACAATGAATCACATTCAATCTACTGTGGATGGAGAAGTAAAAGAAATTTTAATAAATGATGGTGAAGCTGTAGAGTTTGATCAAGCCTTAGCTAAAATAAAATAAATAATGATTAAAAAAATATTAATTGCCAACAGAGGTGAGGTGGCAGTTAGAATTATTAGAGCTTGTAAAGAATTAGATATCAAATCTGTTGCAGTTCATTCTAATGTTGATCATGAATCAATGCATGTTCAATTAGCTGATGAAAGTATCTGTATAGGTCCTCACAAAGCTCAAGATAGCTATCTAAATATACCATCGCTAATCTCAGCATTTGAAATCTCTGGAGCTGATGCAATTCATCCAGGTTATGGATTTTTATCTGAAAATTATGAATTTGCTAAAATTTTAAAAGAACATGAAATCAAATTTATAGGCCCATCACCAGAATTAATTAAAAAAATGGGAGATAAAATTGAAGCTAAAAAAATTGCTAAAGATCTTGGTTTGCCAACAATTGAAGGTTCGGAAAAAGGCATATCAAAAATCGAAGATGCGATCGAAATATCAAATAAAATTGGCTATCCAGTATTGATTAAAGCTGCCGGAGGTGGAGGTGGTAAAGGAATGAGAATAGTAGATAAAGAAGCAGATCTTCTTGAAAATCTACAAATGGCAAAAAATGAGGCAAAAAAATTTTTTGGTAATGACGAGGTATTTATAGAAAAATATTTTAAAAATCCAAGACACATAGAAGTACAAATATTATCAGATGGTAAAGATAACACTGTTCATCTTGGAGAGAGAGACTGCACTATTCAAAGAAGACATCAAAAAGTAATCGAAGAAACACCAAGTCCTGTGCTAACTGAAGAACAAAGAGATGAACTATTAACTACATGTGTCAAGGCTATTTCAAAACTTGGCTATGAAGGTGCTGGAACTTTAGAATTTATTTATGAAGATGGAAAATTTTATTTTTTAGAAATGAATACAAGATTGCAAGTTGAACATCCTGTTACAGAGGTAGTAACAGGTGTAGACATTGTTAAAAGACAAATCGAAATAGCTTCGACAGGCCAGCTAAATTTAAAGCAAGAAAATATTAAATTTAATGGTCATGCCATTGAATGTAGAATTAATGCTGAAGATTATTTAAAAAATTTTCAACCAAGCTCTGGCGTAGTTCAAATTTATCATCAGCCATCTGGGCCGGGTACTAGAGTTGACGGTTGTTTATTCCAAGGAGTTAAAGTTCAACCTTACTATGATAGTCTAATAGCGAAATTGATTTGTTACGGTAAAGATAGAGACTCTGCAGTCACTAGACTCAAAAGAGCGCTTGATGAATTTGTTATCAATGGAATTGAAAGCACCATTAATCTTCACAAAAAAATATTAAGACATGAAGATTTTTTACAATCTCGATATGATGTTAATTGGCTAGCAAATTCAAAAATTCTTGATCAATAGCAATCTTCAATCCACAGATCATAATTAGAATGTTCAAAAGGATTTACTGAAGGATATTTGTTAACTATCCAACCATTGTAAATGTAGACTGCATCTTTGTTTGTATTTTTTTGATCTTGTACTTGTAAAAAGGCATAAATATCAGAAGATCCAGTTTTGTTATCAATTACACATTTTACTATTTGAACTTTAAAATTATTTATTATCGATATTTTTCCAATACTAACTAAATGATCTATTTTTTTTGATGTTATTTTATCCAATATCATAATTTTAGCTTTATTAGTGGGCTTATCAAAAACTAAAATATTTTCATCAGAGTGAGAAAATAAAGGTATTAAGAGGAAAAATAAGACCAGAAATATTAATCTGGTAACCATTTTTTATAATTTTCTTTTTTTTCTTTAGAGATTTTTTTAGGATGATAAGCAAGTTCAGATCCCGTCAAATTTTCATGATGTGGTTTTATCCATGGGTAATCAACTAAATTAGTTTTATCTGGAGTTGAGATAACCGTTTTATGTATCCACATGTGCCATTCTGGTGGTATTTTTGATGCTTCCACTTCATTTTTATAAATAACCCATCTTTTAGTATCTTTTTGGTTTTTGTAATATTCATTTCCAAATTGATCTTCACCAACTTTTTTTCCATAAAACAAAGTAAATAAAAATGTTCCTACTGTTTGATTGTTCCACCAAGTGAAAATAGATTTTAAAAAATTTGTTAACATGTTCGTGCTGTGGTTGTTAAATTTTTGTTAGACTTATCTCATATTGTAAAATAGAAAACAATATAAATCCAATTATTGATTCTTATTAAAATTATGAGCAAATATTTAGCAGAAAGTTTTTACACTTGTTTATTTAAAATTACCCATCAACTTGAGGAAGTAACTAACGAAAGTCTTAAAAATCTAGAAAATAGAAAAGATGGAAAATTTGATTTAATTGATATTAAATTTAATAAAAGAAAAACAAGATCTTTAAGTGATATCCCTACTGGTCAAAGCAAAGCAAATATTAGTTCTGATAAAGAAAATTCTCTTCAAGAGATGTTGCAAACTTCACAAAAATTAACAGATAATTTTTCAGAAAATAAACAAGCAAATCAAATTGAAACAAAGCCTGCTGCAGGTAGAAGAAAAATGCCTGATAGAAGGAAAGGATATATACAAAAAGCTACTGTTGGTGATCACAAAGTTTATCTTCACATAGGAGAATACGATGATGGAAAAGTTGGAGAAATTTTTATTGATACCAATAAAGAGGGTGAACTTGTAAAGGCACTAATGAATAACTTTGCAATAGCTATTTCCCTAGGTTTACAATATGGAGTTCCATTAGAAGAATTTGTTGATGCTTTTATTGATACTAAATTTGAACCTTCAGGAAAAATTCAAGGAAATGACCGTATATTAAGTGCGACTTCTATCTTGGATTATATCTTTAGAGAACTTGCAATATCTTATTTAAATAGAGAGGATCTTGCTCATACTCCATCCATTAAAAAAGTTGAAACATCATCTGGGGAAGAAAATTTAGAAGAAAGCAAATTTTTAGATGTGCTAAAAAATATAACAAGTAAAGGCTTTGTTAGAAACCAATATAAAGAAAAGTTGGTTGATCTAAGTAATGTAAGATTGAATATTAAAAGTAAAAAAGCTTAGCTTTTACTATTTTAATAATTTTAAATTAAGTTCTTTCAACTGATTTTCACTAACTTCACTAGGTGCATTCATCATTAAATCTTGTGCACCTTGATTCATTGGAAACATGGTGACCTCTCTAATGTTTTTTTCATCAGCCAATAACATTACAATTCTATCAAGACCTGGAGCTATACCTCCATGTGGAGGAGCACCATAGGAAAGTGCATTTATCATTCCTATAAATTTTTTATCTACATCTTCTTTTGAATATCCAGCTATATTAAATAATTTATACATTAATTCTGGTATGTGATTTCTAATTGCTCCAGAAGAAAGTTCTATACCATTACAAACGATGTCGTACTGATAAGCTTTAATTTCAAGCGGGTTATTTAAATCTAATTTGCTTATATCACCTTGTGGCATTGAGAATGGGTTATGACTAAATTCAATTTTTTTCGTAATTGGGTCTAATTCAAACATTGGATAATCAACTATCCAACAAAAAGCAAAAGTGTTTTCATCAATTAAATCTAAATCTTTTCCAACTTTATCTCTTGCTAATGACATAATTTTTTCAACTTCAGATTTATTTCCGCAAGCAAAAAATATACTGTCCCCTACTTCTGCATCACAAATTTTCATTAAATTTTTAATTGCATTTTCAGAAAAAAGCTTACCAACTGGTCCTTTTGCTGAAATAATATTATTATCTTTTTCAATAGTTAAATATGCCAAGCCAGAAGCACCTTGATCTTTGGCCCACTTATCAATTCCATCAAAAAAACTTCTGGGTTTATTAAATGTTTGCGGTGTTTTTAAAGCTCGAACAACTGATCCATTTTTTATAAGTTTTTTAAAAATTTCAAACTTAACATCATCTTCTAAAAAAAGTTTAGTAGTATCAAAAATAATTAAAGGATTTCTCAAATCAGGTTTGTCAGATCCATATTTTAAAAGTGCATCTTCATAAGTAATTTGAGGAAAATTTTCTTGAAGAATATTTTTTTTGGAAAATTCCTTGAATACATCAACAATTAATTTTTGAACAACTTGGAAAACATCTTTTTGTTCAACGAAAGACATTTCAATATCAAGTTGATAAAATTCTCCAGGACTCCTATCTGCTCTTGCATCTTCATCACGAAAACATGGAGCAATTTGAAAATATTTATCAAAACCAGCAACCATTATTAATTGCTTAAATTGCTGAGGTGCTTGAGGTAATGCATAAAATTTTCCAGGGTTCAGTCGACTTGGAACTAAAAAATCTCTTGCTCCTTCTGGACTTGAAGCTGTTAATATTGGAGTTTGAAATTCTAAAAATCCCAATTCCTTCATTTTTTTTCTAATAAAAGAAATTACATTAGAACGAAGCACAATATTTTGATGAAGTTTTTTTCTTCGCAAATCTAAAAATCTGTACTTTAATCGAATATCCTCTGAATAATCTTGATCGCTAAATACAGGCATTGGTAACTCTTTGCAATTAGCCAATATTTCAAAATTACTAACTTTGATTTCAATTTCACCTGTAAGTAAGTCTTTATTAATTGTCTCTGGTGACCTTTTGCTAGCCACACCAGATACCCTAACAACAGTTTCTAGAGTTGTTTTTTCAATTAAATTAAAATTAGGATTGTCATTTTGAATTACACACTGGGTAATTCCATAATGATCTCTTAAATCTAAAAATAATAGGTTTCCATGATCTCTTTTTTTGTGTATCCAGCCTGATAGAATAACTTCTTCACCATCATTATTGGCGTTAAGTTGATAACAATTATGTGTTCGATAAATATTCACTACAGAGCTCCGAAATTTAAATACATTTAATAACTAAAAAAAACAATGATAATTGAAACAAATCAATCTTTAGAAGCTTATTGCAAAGAATTATCTAAAAAAAAAATTATATTCATTGATACAGAATTTGACAGAAGAAGCACATATTTTTCAAAATTATCATTTATTACAATATCGGATGGCAAAAAAACTAACATTATAGACTGTTTAGAAAAAAAACTATCATTAAGTCCATTGCAGAAAATTATTAGTAATAAAAAAATCACAAAAGTACTTCATGGATCACAACAAGATTTAGAGATTTTTAGAAATATGAAAATACAAATACACTCAATATTTGATACTCAAATAGCAGCACAATTTTGTGGTTATAAAAATGCTCCATCTTATGCGAATTTAGCTAGTGATATTTGCAAAGTAAATATCGATAAAACTCTGCAGAATAGTGATTGGCTAAAACGACCAGTTGACAAAAAAATGATTTCTTACTTAGAGTTAGATGTAAGATTTTTAAAAAAAATTTATGAATTTTTTCAAAAAAAATTAAAAAAAAATAAAAACCTAGATTTTTTTAGTGAAGAAATGAACAACATTCATTTTATATCTGATTTAATTTCTAGTAGCACTATAAGAAAAAAAATAAATCATAAAAATATTAAATTAAAACAGTTTCAAGATTTATTACAATTTAGAGATATATTAGCAAAAGAAAAAAATATACCTAAAAATTGGATTTTTAAAGATGAAGATATCAATAATATTATTGAAAATAAAAATTATTTAAATTTAAAAAAAAATAAAAATTTAAATAAAAATGAAAAAAATAAAATTATAACTTTATTTAAAAAAATAAAATTAAAAAAAATTAAAAAAAAATTTAATCATAATATTGAAAAATTAGTTAATATATTAAAATCTGAAGTTTCAAAAAAATATAACATTGCAGAGCAATTAATTGCATCCAAAAATGAAATTAAGTTATTTTTAGATAATGATATTCAAATTAAATCAAAATGGAGGAATAAAATATTTTACCAGCAAGTTAAAAAATTAATTAAAAAAGGATTAAATATAAAAATTAACAACAATAAAATATTTTTTTAGTTTCTTTCAAGAATCGAATTAACTAACTTTTTGGTAATTTTTTTTTTATCAATAAGATTTTTTTTGTCCATTAATTTAACAAAAGTATTAACAGCTAAATAAGTTCTTTCAATTTTACCTAAAATATAATCAATAATTTTTGGCTCCAAAGTTATTTGTCTATCAGAAATACCTTTTAACAATATAGAATAAAGCAAATTGTCAGACGGATTATGTATTTCAATATTAAAAACTGATTTAAATCTTGAATTTAAATCATTCAAAGAAAAGCTTAGATTTGCAGTGTCACATAATGAGGAAAATATTAAAAAATTTTCATTTGATTTAAAATGATTATAAATCAAAAATAATAGCTCATTGTCTATTTCATTAGAAATATCTTCTATTATTATTTTTTTTTGTTTTAAAATATAATCAATATTGCTTTTGTTAATTTCTTTCTTTGAAATTTTTATAAATGAATTTTTTTGAGCAAAAATTGATAATAAAAAAGTCTTACCAGATTTTTCTGGACCATATATATTTACTATATTTTCGCTCCAATTTGGCCAGGTATTTAAAAAATGATAAACTTCCTCATTGCTTTTCGAAATACAAAAATCATCTTCTAAAAAAAAATTTTCCTCAGTAAAATTAAAAATTTGCTGTTCACTCATTAGTAACTAATCTCCAAGAATTAAAATTCTCATTTAAATTATAATTTATCTCTTCTAAATTTTTTTTAAGATCATTTATTGTACCTGAGTAATAAATTTTTCCTTTATAAACCTTAGATGATATTTCAATATCTTTAATTTTCTTAATATTATCTAATTTTTTTAATTTTGATCTAATCATATTTAATTGTTTAATATTTTGAATATTGGTTATGAACTCGACTGATGTAACTAAACTAGAAAAAATTGTATTTTTCTTTTTCCATATATTTTCTGTTTCAATTTTAATTATATTTATAACTTCAGAAAGTTTTAATTCATTTATTGGATAAGAAAAAACTTTATAATAATTAGTTTTATTTAAAGTCAATTTGTACTGTATATTTTTCAAATCTTTATCAAAATCAATGAATAAAATTAACGAATTCTTTAAGCCATATTTTTTTAAAAAATAGGAGCTATCATAATAATTTATATCGAATGAATTTATATCTAAATTTCTTTGATCTTCTATATCTCCACTTGGTATTAAATATTTAACTAAATTATTTTTATCCTCATCAGAATTCCATTTTAATAAAAATATATTATCTTCCCATAACTTAATTATATTTTTATTTTTAATTATAGGTAAAAGTAAAACAGGCGTACTAATTGTATCTGTATATACAATGTTTCTATTATTTAATAAATCTTGTATTTTTTTTCTATCAAAAGTTATTAATGTTTTGAATATAAATTCATTTTTATTTTTTTTTTCTTCCAGAATATTAAATTTCACTATTGATTCATTTATATTTAAAAAATCGATATTTTTAATCTTCCAGTACTCATCTTCCACCAAAATTCTTTTTGCAAATTTACTAAAGGAACTATTAATTGCTTCAATTATAGCTTTGTTTTTGTCGTATTTTTCTATGTTATAATTTTTTTTAATAATAGTGTTTTCAACTTTATAAATATCACTATAAGTTGCATTAGGTAAAATTACTAATATAAACAATATTATAAATAGTTTACAGATTTCATGATATTTTTTAAAAAAATTAACTTCTAATATATTCATCAGTGCAAAAAAAATTTACTTACAAACAAAGTGGTGTTGACATTAACAATACTACTAGACTTGTAAAATATATTTCAAATTTATCAAATAAAACAAAAATTAAAGGATCTACGATAAAGAATTTTAAAAATATTGGTGGATTTGGATCCTTGTTTGACCTGTCTCAGTATAAAATTAAAAATCCAGTATTGGTAAGTTCCACAGATGGTGTGGGAACTAAGCTTGAAATTGCTAACGAAATGAAAAAATTTGACACAATTGGTATAGATTTGGTGGCAATGTGTGTGAATGACTTGATTGTTCAAGGAGCAAAACCTCTCTACTTCCTAGACTACATTGCAATTGGAAAAGTTATTGCAAAAAAATACAAAGATATTCTTAAAGGAATAGCAAAAGGATGCAAGATTTCAAATTGTTATTTGGCTGGAGGCGAAACTGCCGAAATGCCAGGTGTTTATACTGGAAATAAATTTGATTTAGCAGGTTTTTCTGTAGGAGTAATAGATAAAAAAAAAATAATTAGTGGAAACAAAATTAAAGAGAAAGATATCATATTAGCAATTCCTTCATCCGGAGTTCATTCAAATGGATTTTCATTAGTAAGGAAAATTTTGAAAGAAAAAAAAATTACATATAACAAAAAAAATAAAAAACTTTTTAAAGATTTGCTAACCCCAACTAAAATTTATGTAAATGAAATAACAAAATTAGTAGATCGTAACTTAATTAATGGCTCATGTAATATTACTGGAGGTGGTCTTTTAGAAAATATACCCCGTGTTTTAAAAAATGGAATATGTGCAAATATTAATTTAGAAAAAATTAAAGTAAAAAATATTTTTCGATGGATTAATAAACAAGGAGTTGAAGAAAAAGAAATG
>JAYONI010000007.1:0-15711 GCA_038121265.1 Candidatus Pelagibacteraceae bacterium
GTAATATTTTTTGCTGATGCTCTTCTTAATGCATCGATACAAATTAACAGTTCCATAATATTATCATTTGCAGGATAGGACGTTCCTTGAATTACAAAAACTTCAGATCCTCTCATATTTTCGTTTATCTCTATATAAACTTCAGAGTCTGCAAATCTTCTAATATTGCTATTAGTAAGTTTTGTTTTTAAAAATTTAGAAATTTCTTTACTTAAGGGTAGGTTATTTGTTCCAGAAACTAATTTCATTCATTTTTTATATATACTTATTAACGAATGTGATCAATCGTATTTTATGATAGTTGATATGTTTCTTCCATAGTCTGGTTCTTTAAAAATAGTGGATCTGCGATAACTGTAGAATAATGATTTGTTAGTATAAGTATCATTAGCAATATGACTAACATTGCGACTTGGTATCTTACTCTCCAATAGCTTTGCTATTATGAATTTTCTCAAGTCAAAAAATATTTTACCTTTTTTAAAAATAAAGCATTTTTTATAATTATTATTTTTCATAGTAATTTTATGAAGAAAATCTGTCTTTACTTCATAGCTTTTTTTTTCAATACATGGACCAATGCATACATTTATTTCACTTGGTAAAATCTTATTTTTTTTAAATAAAAGAACAGCTCTTTTTATTATATTTTTGAAAGCACCTTTCCAGCCTGCATGAACACAGCAAATAAATTTTTTTTTCTTATCAAAAAATAGAATAGGGGCACAATCTGCTGTCAGGATCCCGATACCTATATTGTTTAATCCTGTAAATATTCCATCAGCTTTTCCAATTCTAATTAGATGATATTTATTTGTTGGCTTTTTTAATTCAATTATTTTGTTGCTATGAATTTGGTGAACCAAATAAAGCTTGTTTGCTTTTATTTTTTTTTTTACTAAATTGATATTTTGTAATACTTTTTTTTTATTATCTTTAGATCCAAGGCCACAATTAAGAGAATTATAAACTCCTTTGGAGAAGCCATTTTTTCTTGAAAAAAATCCATGAAATATTTTTTTTTCTTTAGAAAATTTTGTAGATTTAAATATCATTTGCC
Source organism: Candidatus Pelagibacteraceae bacterium (assembly GCA_038121265.1). Classification (GTDB taxonomy): domain Bacteria; phylum Pseudomonadota; class Alphaproteobacteria; order Pelagibacterales; family Pelagibacteraceae; genus IMCC9063. The sequence continues at coordinate 1,061 of JAYONI010000007.1, forward strand.
AAGACTAAATTTTTGTTTTTTATTTCCTACTACAAGAACTTTAAATAAATTACCCATTTCATCTGGATTGATTAATCTTGCAATTGATTTTTTCAAATGATTCAACTGGACGTTATTGAGTAGTTTTATTTGACTATTAAATCTCTCATTAATACCAAGTTTTTGTAAAAATTGTGATTGATTGGTAATGAAAATTTTATGTAAATTATATTTATTGAATAATTTTATCAAATAATAAAAATTAACATGTGTAGTTAAATCGCTCTCACCTGGAAATTTCAAGGGATCTACTTTCTTTTTATTTCTGATTGCTTGCAAAGTGTCATTGCAATAAATGGAATGATCACCATAATCAATAGTTAAAAAAATACTATTTTCTCTACGCAAAAGAGTAGAAAGATCTTTCACAATTTTTTTTGCATCATAACTAATTTCAATAAAGTTATTTTTGTCTAAATCAAAATATTCAGAGATTTGTCTAATATGTAATTTAGTTGATGGTTTTAAAAAAAATTGTAGCTTATTTAATTTTTGATTGTACTCAATACCTTTTTCAAACCATGTGTTATTTTTTTTGATAAATTGCTTGACTGGCAAAGCATCAAAAAATTCATTACTAAGAATTACCAAATTATTTTTTTGTAAACTTTTTATATTTTTTATCCAATGAATATTTTTTATATTCTTTAATTTTTCTTTTTGTTTTTTTTGTAAATTTTTACTTTTTTCTAAAAAAAAATAATTAATTTCCCCATTAAATAGTTTTATTTTTTGCAAAGTTTTGATTATATCTTGCGCCATCGTCCCGTCTCCAGGTCCAAGTTCCAGGATATTTAATTTTTTTGGTTTTTTAATATTGTCCCAATAGGAATATATCCATAAAGCTAGCATCTCAGAAAATATACTTGAAATGTGAGGGGCAGTAACAAAATCTCCCTTGTGGCCAAAAATATTTTTTGTTTGGTAATAACTTGTATCAAATTTGTATAAACAATAATTGATATATTGATCTAAAAATAATTTTTTTTCTTTAATTATTTTTTTTAAAATCATTTTTATTTATTTTTATCAAAATAACAAAACTTAAAACAATTGTTATAAAACTTAAAATTATACCTAGACTGATATTAGAAAAAACATAGCCTATATGTTGGTCTGGCTCTCTAAAGAATTCAGCACAAATTCTAAAAAAGGAATATAAAAAAAGAAATAAAAATGATGGATAGCCAATCCTGGTGGTGTTTTTTTTAAAAATTTGATTAACAACAATAAATAAAACCAAACCTTCTAATAGAGCCTCGTACAATTGAGAGGGATGTCTTGCTACATTGTCATACATAGGAAAAATGACAGACCATGCGATATCCGTAGGTTTTCCAACTAATTCTCCATTGATAAAATTTGCAATTCTTCCAAAAAATAAACCTATTGGGGCTACGCATGCTAATACATCCGTTAATAACCAAAAAGAAATATTATTTTTTTTAACAAAAAAAGCTGTTGCAATAATTAATCCTATCATTCCTCCATGAAATGACATTCCACCAGACCATATTTTAAAAATATCAAGTGGATTTTGTAAATAAAATTGCAAATTGTAGAAAATCACATAACCAAGTCTACCGCCTAAGATAATTCCAAACACGATCCAAATTAAAAAATCATCGAGATGATGCGGTTTTACATTTTCATGAAAATAAAACTTTCTTATTAAATATTTTCCGTATGATAATCCTAAGATAATTCCAAAGATATAAGCTAGAGAATACCAACGAATAGTAATGATGCCAAAATCAAATAAAATAGGATTAAAACTATGAACAAACATTAGTCAGGAAAACTTAAACTTACTCTTAAGCCTTTGTTCTTTGGATTGTTATTAATTCTAATTTTACCACCATGAGAATTAATAATATCCTGCACAATAGATAGTCCTAGACCAACACTACCATCCACCATTGTTCGACTTTTATCCAATTTATAAAATGGTCTTAAAATTCTTTCTTTTTCATGGTCTGGAACGCCAGGTCCATCATCTTCAACAATTATAGAAATTTCTTCTGTTGCTTTTTTTACTATTATATTAGCATTACCAGCATATTTAATTGCATTATCTATTAAATTGTAAACACATCTTTTAACTAATTGTTTTTTTCCAGTTAAATAAATTTTATCTGGGCACTTTAATGAAATTTTTTTATTATTAAATTTGTGAACTATTTCGGTCATTAAATTAGACAAATCAAATTTTGAGCTTGCCCCAACTTCTTGGGAACTTGAATAATCAAGATATTCTGCAATCATTTTTTCCATTTCAATAACATCGTCTTTAATTTTATCTAGTGCATGATTTTTATTCATGATTTCAATTTGTAATTTAAGTCTTGTTAAAGGAGTTTTTAAATCATGACTTATTCCTGAAAGCATGGCTGTTCTTTGACTAATATGTCTTAAAATTCTTCTCTTCATTTTTTCAAATTCAATAATTGCTTTGCGTACTTCAATTGCACCAGATGGTTTTAATTCAGGCACATATTGTCCTTTACCGAATTTTTCTGCCGAATCTGCCAATATAGAAAAAGGTCTTACTTGGTTACGTAAAAATAAAATTGAAATCATTAATAATAAGATTGAAGGTATAGTGATCCACAAAATAAAAATTCTAGCTGAAGAGTTTCTAACTCTCGACTTATGAACAATAAATTGTAAAACATTTTTATTAATTTGAATTCTTATATCTACATAATCTTTATTGGCTCTAGTATTGTACCAATAAGGAAATTTAATTTCTTTTGCTAATTCTTCATCCATTAATTGATCATACAAACTATAAATAAATGTAGAGTCATAAAAAGGAAGAGATTGATCTTTTAATATATTTATTTCTTGAATGAGCGAAAGTTCGAATAAGTCTTTGACAAATTCGAAATTTTTATTTGCTTTTTTATCGTTATATACTTCAATAATTGCATTAATTTCTCCAGCTACAGATTTTGTCAGTCCTTTATTTGTTTTAATCCAAAGGCTATCAAAAAAAACAATCGTAAGAATTATTTGAAGCAATAGTATTGGTGCAATAATTATTAATAGGTAACGAAAAAAAATAGTTTTTGGCAGAAATTTTTTGATCATTTACTAGTCAGTCCAAAGAACATATCCATTGCCACGAACTGTCTGTAGGTATTTTGGATTTTTAGGATCTGGCTCTATTTTTTGTCTTAGTCTTGTGATCATGACATCAACAGCTCTTTCTTTTGTTAGTTTAATAATTTGTGAAATTTGATCTCTTTGAAAAATTTGTCCCACAGATAAAATCATTTTTTCTAATAGAGCTTTTTCTGCTGTATTGAGTTTAGCAATACCTTTTTTAGATTTGATAGACATTTTTTCTAAATCGACTCTAATATCGCCAAACTTTAATACTGGATTTAGATTTTTACCGCTTTTGATTCTTTTTAAAATATTTTTTATTCTCAAAAGTAGCTCTTTAGGTTCAAAGGGTTTTGGTAAATAATCATCAGCACCGGTTTCAAGCCCTGAAACTCTATCAGAAGTTTCGCCCATTGCTGTTAAGAGAATTATAGGTTGATCTGATTTTGATTTAATTTCTTGGGTAAGTTCCAGTCCACTTTGGCCAGGCATCATAATATCTAAAATAATTAGATCAAACTTTAATAAAGACATCTTTTTTTTTGCATCTAAAGAGTCTTTTGCTGTTGTTGTGTAAAAATTATTATTTTGCAAGTACTCACGTAGCAATTCTCTTATACGATCATCATCATCTACGATTAAAATATGTTTCTTATCTTCTTGAATCATTCTGCTATAATTTTTTTTAAAACTTTTTTAAAATTTAACACCTCATTAGAATCGGATTCTTTAAAAGCCTCTAAAATTCTTTTTTTTTGAGTATTAAATATTTCCTCACTTATTTTTTTACCTTTTTCAGTAAGATATAATAAACGATGTCTACCATCTATATCTCCTTTGCTTTGAGATATGATTTCTTTTTTAATTAATTCTTGAAGAACTCTGCTCAAGCTTTGTTTGGTAATTTTTAATTTTTTTATTAGATCAGCAACTTTAATTCCTGGATTGATATCTACTGCGCAGATTAATCTATGATGTGCTTTACCGAATGAGTTTTTTTTTAGAACTTCATAAGGATCAGAATAAGAATTCGTGTAAGCTTCTAGCATCAATTCTATTATTTCCTTGATGTTGTTTTCTCTTAAATATAAAAAGTCTTGCATAAGTCGATTTTAATAGTCAGCTTTATTGACTTATATTATATTGAATTAAAAACTATTTGAAAACTAAATCTATATGAACTCTATTCCTTTCGACAAAAGATCTGGAAAAATATGGTTTGATGGAAATTTGGTAGAATGGAAAGACGCCAAGCTTCATATTTTAACTCATGGCTTGCATTATGCGAGTTCCGTTTTTGAAGGATTAAGAGTTTACGATGGATCCATTTTTAAACTCAATGAACATACAGAAAGATTGTTTTATTCTGCAAGCAGACTTGGATTTAAAATTCCTTATAGCGTTAATGAAATAAATGAGTTTTGCAAAGAAGTTGTAAAAATTCAAAATATTGAAAATGGTTATGTAAGACCACTGGCATGGCGTGGGAGCGAGATGATGGCTGTGTCTGCACAAAAAAATACTATTCATGTAGCTATTGCAGCATGGGAATGGGGATCTTATTTTGATCCAAAAATAAAAATAAATGGAATTAAACTTGATATTTCTAAATGGCAAAAGCCAGCACCTAATAGCATACCATGGGATGCTAAAGCTGCAGGGAATTATATGATTAATACCTTATCCAAACATAGCGCAGAGGAAAAAGGTTTTAATGATTCTATGATGTTAGACTATCAAGGGAATATTGCTGAAGCTACGGGAGCAAATGTTTTTTTTATTAATGAAGAACAAACAGAAATTTATACACCAATAGCGGATAGTTTTTTGAATGGAATAACAAGAAGAACAATAATTGAAATTGCAAAAAGTATAAACATCAAAGTTATAGAAAAAAAAATTAAATTAGAAGACTTGCCAAACTTTAAAGGATCTTTCTTAACTGGCTCTGCAGCAGAAGTAACACCTGTATCTCAAATTGGAGAGTATCATTTTACTGTTTTAGACTTAATAGGGAAGCTATCAGATTTATACCAATCGATGGTAAGACAAAAATAATTATTTAGTCGATTGCGTGATCGATCCCTTTTTTTACGTAAGAATATCCAGTTATTAAAGTTAAAATTGCTGATATCCAAAGTAGCACAATTCCAATTTCAGATCCAAAATTGAAAAGCAATTTATCTCCCGAAGGTCCTGTAAGCAAAACAGAAATAGCAACCATTTGAAAAAAAGTTTTTATTTTTGCCATGTTAGAAACAGGCATTCGTAATTTAAATTTTGCTAAATATTCTCGTAGACCAGAAACCAGAATTTCTCTGCAAACAATAATAATTGCTGCAATTACTTCTTGGCCTTGAATTTGTTTTTCTGCTACTAAAAGAATTAAAGCAGTTACAACGATAATTTTATCTGCAATAGGATCTAATAATTCACCCAGTTTAGATTGTTGTTTTAAAAGTCTAGCAAAAAAACCATCTAAAAAATCAGTAAAACTTGCAAAAACAAAAATAGAAAAAGATAGCCAATCACCAAGACTACCTGGAAGGTAAAAGGTAAAAACTAAAAAAGGAACAAGTATAAGTCTTCCAATTGTTAAAATATTTGGAATTTTGAATATCATAAATAATTTTTATTAAGGTGAAAATAATTATATATTTTTTTTGCAACAAATTCATTAATACCTTCAACTTTTTTTAGATCCTGCAAACTTGCACCTTCTATAGATTTGGCTGAACCAAAATGGTTTAACAATGATTTTTTTCTCGTTTTCCCAATTCCTGGAATTTCATCCAATAATGACTTTTGAAATGATTTTTTTCTTTTTTTTCGATGCGTAAAAATTGCAAATCTATGAGCTTCATCTCTTAAACGCTGTAAAAAAAATAACAAAGGACTGTTTTTTTCTAATTTAATTTCTTTATTATTATAAAAAAAAGTTTCATTTCCTTGGTTTCTTTTTATTCCTTTTGCGATTGCAATTATTGGAAGTTGGTGAAAGCCTAATTCATCAAGTTTTTTTCGCACAGTTGAGTATTGTCCCTTTCCACCATCAATAAGTAGTAGGTCAGGTGAGTTATTATCATTTTCTTTCACAATTCTCGAAAATCTTCTATGAATTACTTCCTCCATCATCCCATAATCATCACCAGGATTAATAGATTTATTTTTTATATCGAATTTTCTATATCTATTTTTAATAAAACCTTCTTCTCCAAAGCTAATAAAACTTCCGATAGCATTTACTCCTTGGGTATGGCTGTTATCATAAACCTCAATAAGACTAGGAGTAAATTTTAGTTCAAATTTTTCTGCAAGAAGTTTAAGAGATTGAGAATTATTAATTGTTTCAGATAATTTTCTTTTTAGAGATTCTTTCGCATTTTTTTCTGCCATATCAATAACGCTATTTTTTTTATTATGTTTTGGAATTTTAAAACTAATTTTTTTTTTGTAATTATTTTCTAAAGCTTTTTTTAAAATATTTAAATTACTAGGATTTTTATTAAGTATAATTTCAATAGGCGGTAATTTATTTTCATAAAATTGAGCTAAAAAAGCTTCGAGGACATCAGCTTCTTTATCTGACGGATCATGTTGCGGAAAAAAAGCTTGGCTTCCCCAATTTTGCTTTGACCTATAAAAAAAAACTACTATGCACGTCACGTTTTCTTCTCGGTAACTAGCGATCACGTCAGCATTGGCATAATTATTTTTATTAATTTCTTGAGAAGATTGAATATAGGTTAATGACTTTATTCTATCTCTAAAAATAGCAGCTTTTTCAAAATCATGATTCTTGCTTGCAAGTTGCATTTTGTTAGAAAAATCTTTTTGTATTTCTCTGGATTTTCCATTTAAAAAATCAATACAAGAATGAACAGTCAGAAGATACTCTTTATGATTTATTTCATTAGTACATGGAGCAGAACAGCGCTTTATTTGATGTAGTATGCAAGGTCTTTTTCTATTTTTAAATGTATGATCATCACATACACGAAGTTGAAAAACTTTTTGAAGCATTTTGATAGTCCAATTAGCTGAACCGATAGAAGCAAAAGGACCAAAGTAAACATCACTGTCATTATGTTTGCCTCTAAATTTAGAGAGTTGAGGCCATGGATCACTTAAAGAAATTTGAATATATGGAAAAGATTTATCATCTTTTAACAAAACATTATATCTTGGCTTAAATTTTTTAATTAAATTCGCCTCTAGCAGTAATGCCTCTGACTCATTGGAGGTAGTAATAAATTCAATTTCTTTAAAAGACGAAATTAATCTTTGAGTTCTAATTGGTAAATTAGAGGATGATGCGTAATTAAGTAATCTTTTCGGTAAATTTTTTGCCTTCCCTATATAAATTATTTTATTTTTTTGATCTAAAAATTTGTAAATACCAGGGCAACTTGGAATATTTCTAACTGTTGATTTGATAATTGATTTTCCTGCGTCTAATGAATTCATCAACCTTTTCTTTTGTTAATTTCTATTCCAGCGGAAGCTGCATTCTTTAAAATATCCAATTTTTCAATTTTTAATTCAATCGCAGCAATTTTAGAGTTTTTAAATAATTCTTCTATAATTTGGTCTGCTAAAGTTTCAAGAAAGTTAATTTTTTTGTCTAAAATATTATTAATCGTATTAATAATTTGATCATAATCTAAAATTGTTTGAAGATCTTGATCACTAAATTTAAGATTTGTAACCAATTCTAATTTGATATTAAATTTAAGTCTTTGTGGTTTAGTTTTTTCATTGGGATAAAAACCAAAAATTTTATTTAAAATTAAATCTTTAATAACAATTTTTTTTACCGTGTCATCGCTAATTTTTTTTTCAACAATAGTTATTACATTGTTTGTTTTCATAATTATTCTTTGATATTTATTAAGTCTGGTGTTTTCCAACCTAAATTTTGTCCGCTATCTACCGGTATAGTTAATCCAGTAATAGATGGGTTATTGATAATAAATTCTATCGTTTTGCATATGTCTTCTGTGCTTACTTTTTGTTGTAAAATTGTATTTTTGTATTGTTTTCTAAAGTGATTTTCTGACTGTCTTTTATTTTTTAAAACTGGTCCCGGCGCTATTGCATTAACTCTAATTTTGGGAGCAAGCTTCATAGCAAGCATTTTTGTCAGACCATTTAAAGCAATTTTGCTTAAGGTATAGGACAAAAAATAAGGAGTAATTTTCAAAACTCTTTGATCAACAATATTGATAATATTTGATTTTGCTAAATTTTTTTGTTTCGCAAATTCTCCACTTAATAATGCCGGAGCTTTTAGATTAACATCAAAATGAAGATTCCATTTTTTAATATTAATGTTTTCAACCTCGTCATTTTCAAATACCGATGCAGAGTTGATTAAGCAACTAATTTTACCAAGTTGTTTAATAGTATTTAAAAAAAGTTTCGCAACATTTTTATCATCAGATAAATCTGATTTAACAATGCAACATTTGACCCCGAAGGACCGAATTTTTTTTTGTAGATGTAGTGCTTCTTTTTTTGACTTATTGTAGTGAACACCTATGTTCCATCCTTTTTGCGCAAAAAAAATCGCTATTGCCTCACCAATTCTTAAAGCTCCCCCTGTAATCAGCATATTTTTATTCATTTATCTTTTTCTTTTTACTTTCGTTCCAGGTTTACCTTGCGTAGATCTCCCAATCAAAGTTTTATTTGGACCATATTTTGGTATAGAAGAGTTTATTGCAAGTCCCAATTCTGAATTTTCTAGTTTTTTTATTTCATCTCTTATTTTGGCAGCTTTTTCAAATTCTAGGTTATCTGCAGCGATAAGCATATCTTTTTTAAGAGCCTTTAAATGTTTTTTTAAATTATGACCGATTTCAATATCTTTGCTTACATTTAGATAATCTTTTTCATAAATACTCTCTAAAATATCAGTAATATCTTTTTTTATACCTTGGGCAGTAATATTATTTGCTTTGTTAAACTGAATTTGTTTTGTTCTTCTTCGGTTCGTTTCTTCAATAGCTTTTTTGATACTTTGCGTTTCTTTATCTGCGTATAAAATTACTTTTCCATCAATATTTCTTGCGGCCCTACCAATGGTTTGGATTAAAGACGTTTCTGATCTTAAAAAACCTTCTTTGTCTGCATCTAGTACAGCAACTAGTGCACATTCTGGTATGTCCAGTCCCTCTCTTAATAAATTAATTCCAACCAGAACATCAAAGACACCCAACCTTAAATCTCTTATAATTTCAATTCTTTCTATGGTATCAATTTCTGAGTGCATATATCTGACCTTAATTCCATTCTCATCAAGATATTCTGTTAAATCTTCTGCCATTTTCTTAGTTAAAGTAGTCGCTAAAACTCTTTGATTATTTTTACTTACCCTGATGCACTCATCTAATAAATCATCAACCTGTGTTTTTGCGGGTCGTATAAAAATTTCTGGATCAATTAATCCTGTTGGTCGTATAATTTGTTCTGCAAAAACTCCCTTGGCTTGATCTAATTCCCAATTGCTTGGTGTTGCGGAGACAAATATTGTTTGTGGTCTCATCATATCCCATTCTTCAAATTTTAATGGCCTATTGTCCATACAAGACGGTAAACGAAATCCATAATCAGATAATGTTTTTTTTCTTGTGTGGTCTCCTTTGTACATTCCATTTAATTGTGGAATGGTAACGTGACTTTCATCAATAAATATAATTGAATTATCAGGTAAATACTCAAATAAGGTTGGAGGCGGTTCTCCCTGTTTTCTTCCAGATAAAAACCTCGAATAATTTTCAATTCCAGAGCATGTTCCTGTTGCATCAATCATTTCTAAATCAAACTTAGTTCGTTCCGCAAGTCTTTGAGCTTCTAAAAGTTTATTTTCTTTTTTAAATTTTTCTAGAGTGATAGCTAGTTCTGTTTTAATTTCTTTAATTGCCTGTTGTACAGTTGGCCGAGGCGTTATGTAGTGACTATTTGCATAAATTTTTATAATTTCTAATTCATCTGTCTTATCTCCAGTTAGTGGATCAAATTCTTTAATAGATTTAAGTTTGTCATCTTCCAATGTAATTCGCCATGCTCTATCCTCAAGGTGCGATGGAAAAATTTCTATATTTTCTCCTCTAACTCTAAATGTTCCTCTATAAAAGTTTTGATCATTTCTTTTGTACTGTAATTCTACAAGTCCTTTGATAATTTTTTCTCTTTCATAAGAGTTTCCTTTTTCAAAAGTAAAAGTCATTTTAGAGTACGATTCTGCAGAACCAAGTCCATAAATACATGAAACACTAGAGACAATAATCACATCATCTTTTTCTAACAAAGATCTTGTTGCAGAGTGCCTCATTCGATCAATTTGTTCATTGATTGCAGATTCTTTTTCTATGTAAGTATCTGATCTCGGCACATATGCTTCTGGAGTGTAGTAATCATAGTAAGAAACAAAATATTCAACAGAATTGTTTTGAAAAAAACTCTTCATTTCTCCGTACAGTTGTGCTGCCAAAGTTTTATTAGGAGCAAGAATTAATGCTGGGCGGTTAAGCTCCTCAATTAATTTGGCCATAGTAAATGTTTTGCCAGATCCAGTTACACCCAACAAAACCTGGTTTTTTTGACCAGTTGATAAACCATCTTTAAGTTGTTTAATTGCAGTCGGTTGATCGCCTGCAGGAATAAATTTACTTGTAAGTTCAAATTTTTTTCCACCTTCAAGTTTAGGAAAAAAATTATCTTTTTTGTTTTTTCCTTCTAGGGTATGTACTGATTGCAAATTAGACATATAAATTTATGAGCATACTATCAGCATCTTTATCAAGAATAAAACCATCTCCTACGATTGCAGTAACACAAAAAGCAAGAGAGTTAAAAGCACAAGGAAAAGATGTAATTTCACTTGGTGCTGGGGAGCCTGATTTTGATACACCGGATAATGTAAAAGAAGCAGCAATAAAAGCTATTCAAGAAGGACAAACTAAATATACAGCAGTAGATGGAACTGCAGAATTAAAAGATGCAATTGTTAAAAAATTCAAAAGAGAAAATAATTTAACATATACTGCAAATCAAATAACAGTAGGAGCGGGTGGAAAGCAGGTTATCTATAACGCAATATTAGCAACAGTTAATCCAGGTGAGGAGGTAATAATACCAGCACCTTACTGGGTTTCTTATCCAGATATTGTTTTGTTAGCTGGAGGCGTTCCAAAAGTTATTGAGTGTGATGAAACTACAGATTTTAAAATTACACCATCGCAAATTGAAGAAAATATTAATGATAAAACAAAATGGATTATTTTAAATTCTCCTTCTAATCCTACAGGTGCATCATATTCAAGTAGTGAGTTGGAAAAAATTGCAGATGTATTAAAAAAATATCCTAAAGTGTTAATAATGAGTGATGATATTTATGAGCATGTCACTTACGATAATTTTGTTTTTTCAACGATTGCTCAGTACCCAGAAATGCTTTCTAGAACTTTGACAGTTAATGGAGTTAGCAAAGCTTATGCAATGACTGGTTGGAGAATTGGCTATGCTGCAGGACCTGAAGATTTAATTAAAGGTATTGCAAAAATTCAATCTCAATCAACAACCAATCCTTCATCTATTAGTCAAGCTGCTGCAGTAGAAGCTTTGAATGGTAATCAGGATTTTATTAAAACAAGAGCAAATGCATTCAAAGATAGAAGAGATTTTGTTGTAAAAAGTTTAAATGCAATTGACGGTTTAACCTGCTTTAATCCAAATGGAGCTTTCTATGTTTTTCCAAGTTGCAAAGGATGTTTACATAAAAAAGATCCTCAGGGAAAACCAATTAATACTGATACAGATTTTGTAACCTCTCTGTTAGAAAATACGGGAGTTGCAGTGGTTCAAGGATCTGCTTTTGGTTTAGATGGCTATTTTAGAATTTCTTACGCTACTTCAATGGATAATTTAAAAAAGGCGATGAGTAAAATTAAAGAGTTTTGTAGTCAGCTAAATTAGTGATTTCCAGATAAAAATTTTTCTGCTTCTAAAGCAGCCATACATCCCATGCCAGCAGCTGTAACCGCTTGTCTATATATTTTGTCCTTAACATCACCTGCAGCAAATATACCTTTGATGTTTGTCTCCGTAGAGTCTGGCTTAGTAATTACATAACCTTCTGCATCCATATTGATTTGTTCTCTAAATATTTTGGTTGCAGGGTCATGACCAATAGCCACAAATACTCCATGTGTTTTTAAATTAGTTATGCTTTGATCATTAGTATTTTCGAGCACAATGCCAGTTACTCCTTTGGGATTTTCAGTACCGATTACTTCTTTTACAACACTGTTCCAGATAATTTTAATTTTAGGATGTGATAAAATTTTTTGTTGAAGAAGTTTTTCAGCTCTAAGAGAATCTCGACGATGAATAAGCGTAACTAAAGAAGCAAACTTTGTTAAAAACAAAGCTTCTTCCACTGCAGCATTTCCTCCACCAACTACTACTACTTCTTTGTCTTTATAGAAAAATCCATCACAGGTAGCACAAGCAGATACTCCAAAACCTCTAAATTTAGTCTCACTCTCTAAATTTAACCATCTGGCTTGGGCTCCAGTAGAAATAATAACCGAATCTGCAGTGTATAGAGTGTCGCTTTCTCCTATTAATTCAAATGGTTTGTTAGAAAAATTAACTTTTTTAATGACATCGTTGTGAAAAATTGTTCCTACCGCTTCAGCTTGTTTTCTCATTTCTTCCATGAGCCAAGGTCCTTGAATAACACTTGAAAATCCTGGAAAATTTTCTACATCGGTCGTAGTGGTTAATTGCCCTCCAGGTTCCATGCCAGAAACTAAGATTGGATTAAGCATTGCTCTTGCTGCATATATTGCAGCAGTGTATCCGGCAGGACCCGATCCAACTATTAATACTTTAGCGTGCTCTTTTTTTTGACTCATTTATTAAGTTTATTATCAGTAAAATTAATTTAGGTATATATAGCAATAATGCAAAATTTAAATGCATGGTTATTAACAGAGGGTGCCCATGGCATGGTTAGTCAGGTCGAAGGCTTAGCAAAGGCACTAAACTTAAACTTTATACACAAAAAAATTATTTATAATTCTTTTTTTAGTTTTTTGCCCCCAAGATTTTCACCCCAAAACAAGATTGTGTTTAATTTTGATGAGATGATCCATGATGTAGATCTGAATCAGCTTCCTAATATATTTATTTCTTGCGGAAGAAAGAGCGTGATTCCCTCTATAGTCTTAAAAGATTATTTTAGTAAAACATATCATTCTAAATTTTATAATATTCATATTCAGGATCCCAAAATTAATTTTAATTATTTTGATTTTATTATTGCCCCAGAACATGACAGATTAGTAGGAGATAATGTGTTTAGTTCTAAAGGAGCTATTCATTATATTTCTAATGAAGAGATTGAAAAGGCGAGGTTATCTAAGAAAAATAACAGCATACTCACTGTTATTTTAGGAGGTCCTAACAAGTACTATAATTTTTCTTTAGAGGAGTTAAAAAATATTTTTACTTATATTGATAACAATTTTTTATCTAATTTTTCACAATTATTAATTATTTCTTCAAGAAGAACTCCCGAAAGTATTAATAATTTTTTAATTGAAAAATATAAAAATAACAACAAAGTTCAAATAGACAATTCTTTAAAGAGAGAGAATTATATAAATGCTTTGGCACATGCAGACAGAATTATTGTTACATCTGACTCTACCTCCATGATTTCAGAGGCGGCAACTACTGGGTCTCCGATACATGTTGCTCAGCTAAAGTCTGTCAGAAATGACTATCGTTTTATTAAATTTTTAGATTTATTCAAAGATCTTAATATCGTTAAGTCGCTAGAGGAAAAACAAGAAAACTGGACATATGATAAGCTTTATGAGACTAAGAGAATTGCAGATTTAATCAAAAATAAAATTTTATAATATGAATTTTTTAAACTCTATAAAGAATAACTCTAACTCATTAACAGATCCTTTTTTACATTGGGAGTTTAAAAACCCCCTAACGGAATCAATGATAGATGAAATTTACAATACTCAAATTGATGATCCTAGAAGATATTCTATTGATTATGATGGAACCAGGGCTATTGATGGAGGAGATGGTAAATTTAGAGAGGGTATTGCTGATGGAGGCAAGGCATTAAAGTTTAGGTGTTTTATTGAAAAACATAATGCCAATCAATTTCCAGAACTTTTTAAATTAGTGCAAGAATTGCAATCAAAAGAAACACATTCTTATATAGGCAATCTTATTGATAAGGATCTTTCTAATTCTTATGTTCGTGTAGAAGTTATTTGTGATCGAGAGGGTTTTTGGCTCAAGCCTCACTGCGATATTAAAGAAAAATTATTATCGTGTTTACTTTTTGTAAATCGTTTTGGAGAGTCAGAAAATTTAGGAACTGATTTTTATAATTCTAATATGGAATTAGTAAAAACGGTGCCTTATAAAAATAATTATGGTTATTTTTTTAGTAGTGATGAAAA
>JAYONI010000008.1:0-15400 GCA_038121265.1 Candidatus Pelagibacteraceae bacterium
ATATAAAATACCTACATTAATATTTGTTACATAAAGATTTTCACCAAAGGGTATGACTGCCCAAGCTAATAAAGCAAGTGACATTGTAACAACTGGAGCCAAAATAAAAATAATTTTATTTGCACCTGCAGGAATAATAATTTCTTTAAAAATATATTTTAGTGCATCAGCAGCTGTCTGTAACAAGCCAAAAGGACCGACCACATTAGGACCTTTTCTTAATTGCACAAGACCCCAAACTCTTCGATCTACCCAAACTATTAATGCCACTGCAATTAAGACTGGCATCAATAAAGCTAAAATTTTTAAGCTATCAAATAAAATTATATTTAAATATTCACTAATCATCAGTTCCTGTTTTTTTTAATTTCTCTCTTGCAATTTTGCATTCCATCATAGTAGCTGATGATCTTGCAATTTCATTTGATTGGTAATAATCCAGATGTTGATAGCTAACAACAGAGTCTAAATCTAATTTTTTTTCGCTAAAATCTATATTAGAATAATCTATGGTTGGTAGTTGATCGATATTTGATAGCAGAGGAAAAGACTGAAACAATTTAATTCTAAGTTCTTCGATTGTATTAAACTTAAGTGTTTTGTTTAACACCTCCGACAAAGCTCTTAATATTTTCCAATCTTCTTTTGCACTTCCTGGTGGATATGAAGCCTTGTAAGCTGACTGAACCCTTCCTTCTAGATTTACATACAAGCCATCTTTTTCAGTAAAAGCTGCACCAGGTAGAATTACATCAGCAATTTTTGCGTTTTTACTAGCATGTGATCCCTGATAAATAATAAACTTATTTTTTTTATCAATATTAATTTCATCTGCTCCTAATAAATACAAAATTTCATTTTGAAGAACATTTTCTATTAAATTATAAGCTCCAAGCATTATTGCTCCAACTGAAGAGGCAGATTGATGAAGAATATTTAAAGCATTAATTTGATTATATTTCTTCAAAATCAATTTGGAAGTTTCAATCACAAACTTACCTTGAAGAGAATTTAAAACAGACTCACCAATTATAAACATTGGTTTTTTTGCTTTTGCTAACTTTTCAGAGAAAGAATTTTTTTCATTCAAAATATCATTCAAAATACTTAAATTGTCTCCTAAAAAATTAATTTTATAAGTTTGATCTTCTGGTAAACCTACAGAATAAATATTTAATTTTTTTTGTGCATAATTTTTTCTAATTCTAGCATTTATCATAGTTGCTTCTAATCTAGGATTTGCACCAATTAATAAAATTAAATCTGAATGATCAATTCCCTCAATTGAACTATTGAACAAATAATTTCCAGGATGCGATGGATTAAAATAAAAATCTTTTTGTCTAAAATCTATAGAATTTGATCCTGACAAACTATTAATTAAAAGTTTAAAAGCATAGATACTCTCTAAATCAGTTGTGGATCCAATTATTCCACCTATGCGAACTGTTTTGTTAATTTGATTGGAAATTTCAGCAAAAGCTTCGTCCCAACTACATTCAACTAATTTTCCATTTTTTCGAACAAAAGGACTGTCTATTCTGTTATTTAAAAGGCCATCACAAGCATATCTTGTTTTATCTGAAATCCATTCTTCATTAATTTCTTCATTTGTACGAGGTAAAACTCTTTTTACTTCCCAGCCTTTGGTATCTACTCTAATATTAGATCCAACCGCATCCATCACATCAATAGTTTCAGTTTTTGTTAGCTCCCAAGGTCTTGCTTCAAACGCGTAAGGTCGTGAAGTTAAAGCTCCTACTGGACAAAGATCAATTACATTAGCTGATAACTCGCTATTAATTGTTTTTTCAAGAAAAGTAGTGATCTCCATATTCTCACCGCGGTTTATGGCTCCTAAATCAGGAACACCTGCTAACTCTTCAGAGAAACGAATACATCGAGTACAATGAATACAACGGTTCATTTGGGTTTTGATTAAAGGACCCATGTATTTTTCTTTTACCGATCTTTTATTTAATTCGTATCGTGAATTACCCCCGCCAAACTTCATGGATTGATCTTGTAAATCACATTCTCCACCTTGATCGCATATTGGACAGTCTAGGGGGTGATTAATGAGCAAAAATTCCATTACCCCTTCTCTAGCTTTTTTTACCATTTCCGTATTAGTGTAAATCACTTGTCCTTCAGCCACTGGCATTGCGCATGAGGCAACTGGTTTAGGTGATTTTTCCATTTCTACTAAACACATTCTACAATTACCTGCTATCGATAATTTTTCATGATAACAAAATCTTGGAATTTCTTTTCCAGCTATTTCGCAAGCTTGCAAAACTGTAGTTCCATTCTCAACTTCAATTTCTATCCCATCTACTTTAACTTTAGGCATTACACTTTTCTTCCATTTCTTTTCTAAAATGTCTTAACAAACCTTGTACTGGCCATGAGGAACCTTCGCCAAATGCACAAATTGTGTGACCTTCTATTTGCTTGGTAACATCCATCAACATGTCTATTTCAGCAATATCAGCCTCTCCTCTTCCAATTCTTTCTAGCATCCTCCACATCCATCCAGAACCCTCTCTACAAGGAGTGCATTGTCCACAACTTTCGTGTTTATAAAATCTTGCAATTCTAGAAATGCATTTAACAATATCTTGCGATTTATCAATAACAACAATGCCTGCTGTCCCAAGTCCACTTTTAGCTTCTATCAATGAATCAAAATCCATTAATATTGTTTCGCAAACCCTTTTTGGTAATAAAGGCATAGAAGATCCACCTGGAATAACAGCTTGAAGATTGTCCCAACCTCCTATTACTCCGCCAGCATGTTTTTCAATTAAATCTTTTAAAGGTATGCTCATTTCTTCCTCAACATTGCAAGGATTGTTAACATTTCCTGAAATACAAAAAATTTTTGTGCCTCTATTTTTTGGTCTCCCAAAAGACGCAAACCAATCAGCTCCTCTTCTTAAAATAGTTGGGACAACTGCTACAGTTTCTACATTATTGACAATAGTTGGGCAGCCATAAAGTCCTACCAAAGCTGGAAATGGAGGTTTTAATCTAGGTTGACCCTTGTTACCTTCTAAGCTTTCAAGTAAAGCAGTCTCTTCTCCGCAAATATATGCTCCTGCTCCAAAATGGATATACATATCCAAATCCCATCCAGTGCCAGCAGCATTTTTTCCCAAATAACCTTTCTCATAAGCTTGGTCAATCGCCTCCTGTAAAATTTTACCCTCATTTACATATTCACCCCTTATGTAAACATAACAAGTGTTTGCACTAACTGCATATGAAGCAATCAAACATCCTTCGATTAATTTTTGCGGTTCGTAGCGAATAATATCTCTATCTTTACATGTGCCAGGTTCAGATTCATCTGCATTAATTACAAGATAATGAGGTCTTCCTTCTTTAACTTCCTTAGGAGCAAAAGACCATTTAACACCTGTTGGGAAACCAGCGCCACCTCTTCCTCTTAATTCTGATTTTTTTATTTGATCTATAATCCAGTCTTTTCCTTTATTGGTAATTTCTTTTATATCTTTCCAATCACCACGCTTTATTGATGAATTTAGATCAAAACTCTCATCGCCATATAAATTTGTAAAAATTCTATCTTTATCTTTAAGCATCTAATTTTTTATTAAAGTTAAACGATCTTTTATAGGTTCGGAACCTTTTCTTCCTTTTTGAGATCCAATGCTTGGTAAACTATCGTCATTAAAACTTTGAAAAATTTTTTTAGCAGAATGTTCATCTAAATCTTCATAATAATCATCATTAATTTGTATCATGGGTGCATTTACACAAGCTCCCAAACACTCCACCTCAATCCAAGAACTTTTTTTATCCTCACTTAAATGACCTTCTTTTTCAGAAATATATTTTTTACACATATCTACAATTTTTCCAGATCCTCTAATCATGCATGGAGTTGTAGTGCATACTTGAACAAAGTATTTTCCAACTGGAGCTAGATTGTACATTGTGTAAAACGTTGCAACTTCAAAAACTTTTATATAGGGAACTTCTAGTAGGTCGGCAACATATTGAATACCTGCTAAAGGTATCCATCCTTCATTTTGTTTTTGAACTAAATACAATAAAGGCATAACTGCACTTTTTTTTCTTTGTTCAGGATATTTTTTTAAAATTTCATCTTTTTTTTTCAAATTAATTTCTGAAAAAACAAAATTTTTAGGTTGTTCCTTTGCTATGTGTTTTCCACTCATCGATCCACTTCTCCGAATACAATATCCATCGAGCCTAAAACTGCTGGAACATCAGCTAACATATGACCTTTGATCATATAATTCATTGCTTGAAGATGGACAAAACCTGGTGCTTTGATTTTGCATCTATAAGGCTTGTTTGAGCCATCTGAAATAAGATAAACTCCAAATTCTCCTTTAGGAGCCTCTACTGCTGCATAAACTTCTCCTGATGGAACGTGGTAACCTTCTGTGTATAATTTGAAATGATTTATCAAAGCTTCCATGCTTGTCTTCATTGCTTGTCTCTTAGGAGGTCCAATTCTTGAGTCAGTGGTCATGATTGGGCCTTTAGGAAGTTTTTCTAATGCTTGCAATATTATATTTGTACTTTCTCTCATCTCTTCTATTCTGCACAGGTATCTATCGTAACAATCTCCATTTTTTCCTACAGGAATTTTAAAATTAAACTCATCATAACATTCATATGGATTTGATTTTCTTATATCCCAAGGGATACCTGAGCCCCTTAGCATTACCCCTGAAAAACCATGATCTAAAACTTCTTGTTTAGAAATAATTCCAATATTTACATTTCGCTGTTTAAAAATACGATTGTCTGTTAACAATGTTTCTAAATCATCAATAACTTTTGGAAATTTTTTGCAAAAATCATAAATATCCTCTGCTAAACCGTGTGGCATATCTATATGAACACCCCCTGGTCTAAAATAATTTGCGTGCAATCTTGATCCTGAAACTCTCTCATAAAAAACCATAAGCTTTTCTCTTTCTTCAAAACCCCATAATGATGGAGTGAGAGCACCCACATCCAAAGCTTGAGTTGTAATATTAAGTATATGACTTAAAATTCTTCCAATTTCACAAAAAATTACTCTTATATGCTGAGCTCTAGAGGGGACTTCAATTTTAAGTAATTTTTCAACTGCTAAAGCAAATGCATGCTCTTGATTCATTGGTGCTACATAATCTAATCGATCAAAATAAGGAACGGCCTGGGTGTAAGTTTTGTGCTCAATTAATTTTTCTGTTCCCCTATGAAGTAAACCGATATGAGGATCAGCTCTTTCAATAACTTCACCATCTAATTCGAGAATTAATCTCAAAACACCATGCGCGGCTGGATGCTGTGGTCCAAAATTTAAATTCATAGTTTTTGTATGCTTAGACATTATTCTATTTTTCTTTATCTATTTTTAATTGCTCTTTATTTATATATTCAGAACCTTCCCAAGGACTTTCAAAATCAAAATCCCTAAAGTCTTGAGCTAATTTAACAGGTTCATAAACTACTTTTTGTAACTCTGTGTCGTACCTAACCTCTTTGTGACCTGTAAGGGGAAAATCTTTTCTTAAAGGATATCCTTCAAACTCATAATCCGTCAATATTCTTCTTAAATCTGGATGATCAGAAAATTTAATACCATACATGTCGAAAACTTCTCTTTCTTGCCAATTTGCGGAAGGAAAAATATCGGTCAAACTTGGGACTAAATCGTTTTCACCAACAGGAATTTTAATTGAAATTCTTAAATTTTTTTCATGACTTAATAATAAATAAATAATCTCAAAACGAATTTCTCTTTGGGGATAATCAACTCCAAGAATATCAACTAATTGTCTAAATTTAAAATCTGAACTTCTTTTTAAAAAATCAATATTAAATAATAAATCTTCCTTAGAGGATGATAATATTAAATTATCGTCTATTAGCTCTAAATTAGTAAATTTTATTTTTTGATTTTTTTCTATTAAACTCTTTAAATTATTATATTCTTCTCTCATTTTTATCTTTGCAAACTGCCTTCGCGTCTAATTTTTTTTTGAAGTTGTAAAATTCCATACAGCAAGGCCTCCGCGGACGGAGGGCATCCTGGTACATAAATGTCGACTGGTACAATTCGATCACAACCTCTTACTACTGAATAAGAATAATGATAATAACCTCCTCCATTAGCACAACTTCCCATTGATATTACATATCTAGGTTCAGGCATTTGATCGTAAACTTTTCTTAAAGCTGGCGCCATTTTATTAGTTAGAGTTCCAGCAACTATCATTACATCAGATTGTCTAGGTGAGGCTCTTGGTGCAGCACCAAATCGTTCTAAATCATATCTCGGCATTGAAGTTTGCATCATTTCAACTGCACAACATGCCAATCCAAAAGTCATCCAATGTAAAGATCCTGTTCTTGCCCAATTAATTAATCGATTACTCGCAATAGTTACAAAACCTTTTTCAGTAAACTCCTCGGCAACCTCTCTAAATTCGGTAGGTATTTTATCCAATCTATTCGTTAATTCTATTCCCAATCTAGCGCTCCTTTTTTCCATTCATAAATAAACCCTACTGTTAAAACTGATAAAAAAATCATCATTGACCAAAAACCTAATGCACCAATTTTTCCAAGAGAAACTGCCCAAGGAAATAAAAAAGCAACTTCTAGATCAAAAATAATAAATAAGATTGCAACAAGATAAAAACGTACATCAAATTTCATTCTGGAGTCAGAGAAAGCTTCAAAACCACATTCGTATGCAGATAATTTTTCAGAGTCTGGATTGCTAGGTGAAAAAAGAAAATTAATCACTATAAAGCCAAATCCTAAAGAAACTGAAATAACAAGAAAAATTAAAATTGTAGCGTAATCTCTTAAAAAACTAATTTCCATGGCCTCAGTCTATACACTTAAATTATAAACTGATAAATAAGCCATTTTAACAATTACCCACAAAAAAAGTCAGTAAAATCCTTGCTAATTTGATATTTTTTTCCAGTTAATAATAAATTTTTGATTTTTAACAATTGCTGTAAATAAAAAATTTAATAAAGGTAATTTTTTGCTACCGATATCTCTAATTAACATCGATCCAATTTTTAATATTAAATCTGATCCCTCTACTGTAACACTTTTCATTTTAGAAGAAATTATTTTTTTAAAATTAAACCCTTGGCCTAAAAAAAAACCTAACTTACTATTTCTACCTCCCAAGGCACTTACATACAAATCTCCTGCTCCAGCTGGTCCCAATACAGTTTCTGGTTTGCCTTTGTATTTCTTAACAATAATAGTCATCTCTTTTAATGATTGCTCAAATAAAAAAGAAGCTGCATTAAAATAATTTTGTTCCTTATCTTTTAATTTTAAATGTGAATTAGATTGACCCATGGCTGCACCTATGACAGTTGCATAAATATTTTTAATTGCAGCGCAAATCTCTGAACCTTTAGCATCATTGCTTATTACAGGATGATAAAAATTACTTTTAAGAATATTTTTAACAAGCTTAGCTACTTTAATATTTGTAGATGAAAGCAATGTGCGTGTATGGGTTCTTTTGATTAACTCACCAGCTAAACATGGTCCTGTAGCTGAAACGACATATTTAATTTTTGTTTTAGATTTTAAGAAATCACTAATAGTTTGAATTTTATTTTTAAAAATACATAGTCCTTTTGTCAGAAGCAAAATCGGACAATTTAAATTAATTAAATTGATTTGATTTATAGCCCAATCTATACCATTTGTATTTACTCCTACGACTACTAAAGAAAAATTGATATTTTTCAATTTTGTTATATTGGAAAAAAATTGAACATTATTAGAAAAGCTAACTCGAAAAATAGGATCTATTTTTTTTTTATTTTTACTAATATTGATTATTTTTTTATTATCTAGTGGAGTTCCTAGAATAAAAATTTTATTTTTATTGTAATCCAATAATGATGCATAAGCTGTGCTAGCAACACCAAAACCAATAACTAAAATATTGCTCATTTTATAAAATAGATACTAACAAAATTATTATACATATGAATAATAAAATTAATTGATTAATAAGGCTTGAATGGTGCCCCTTGCCCGATTCGAACAGGCCACCTACTGATTACAAATCAGTTGCTCTACCTAATGAGCTAAAGGGGCAATTGACGTGTTTTTTACATAATTAATCTAATAGAAACAATATAAAAGAATTGTTGATATTAAATAACAAGTTTATTTTTTTGATTAATAATCAAAATAGATCCTATTATTAAAATGGGTAGACCAACAATTAAATTTTCAGACCATTCTAAATTTTCAAAATAAGTTGATATCAAAAGCGCAAGAACAGGCATAAAAACTCCAACATATCCTGCTCTACCTGCACCAATATTGTTAACCAAATTTAAATACAAATAAAATGCAAAAACAGTCCCAAAAATGGATAGGAATAATAATGCAGATATATAAGGTAGTGAAATTTCAAATAAAATCTCAGCACCTCTAAACTTAGCTACACATAATGTAAAAATACATCCATAGAGCATTCCATAAGCTATAGTGGAAAAAAAGGGCATTTTATTTTTAGAATTTCTTACGTGTATCATATTTCCACATGACCAAAAAAAAGTAGCAACAAATGATAAAACTATTCCAATATGCGTTGTATTACTTAAATTAAAATTTAAAATTTCTTTATTAAAAATTATAAAAATTCCTATTGCTCCTAAAATACCAGCTATCCAAGTTTGATAAGTAGCATTGGTTTTATAAATAATTTTTTCACCAATAATATTCAAAATAAGATTAGCTGAAAATGCAATACAAACAACACCGCTAATAAGATAGGTATTTGCTAAATAAAAAAAAATATAATTTGAAGAAAAAAGACAAAGACCAAGTGCCAAAAACCACGCATGATCAGATAATTTAAATTTTAATTTTTGATTGGTAATAATTAGAACTATAAATATAATAATACATGCAAGACCAATTCTATAAAAAACCGATATTAAAGGATCAACGTATCCTAATTGAAATTTTATAATATACCATGTTGGAGACCAGCAGAGTAAAGTAGATACAAATAATAAAGCGTTTTTGAACATGCAGATCTCTGTATCTACTTATTTATTAAATATGTAAAATTATATTTATTTGTAAAAAATGATATAATTATCAGGAATCTATGAAAAATAAATTTACAATCGATGAAATATTAGAATCAGTAAATATAATTTATCCTGAAAAAAAAAGTTTAAAAAAATTTGATAACAAAGAAATTTTAGATTCTATCAACCAAATTCAATCATTAGCTGTAAAAAAAGAAGTTAAAAATTCTAATATTCAGGAAATTAAAAGTATTCATGTTAAAGAAGAAGGTAAAAAAGAAATAGAAAAAAAACCAATAAAAGAAGAAAAATTTTATGATAAACCACTATTATTAAATAAAATTATAAAATATGAGCCAGTTAATAATAAATATTTATTCTTAAACAAATTGCACAACTCTAAATTACAAATTATTACAATGAAAGCTCCGAGGATGAACAAATGATAATAAGTTGTAAGTGTGGAAAATATCAATTTACTGTAAAAAAATCAGACATACCCAATAATGGCAGAGAGGTTCAATGTGGAATATGCAATGAAACATGGTTTCATGGTTCAGGAATACAAAACAATAAACTTTCAATAAATAAAAGTTTTAAAACTCCTTTTTTATACCAGTTAATTATTTATATAATTATTTTTTTATCAATTATTGGTGTTGTAGATATGTTGAAAGAATTTTTAATATCTTTAAATATTCAATTTCAAGAATACTACATTGCTAAAGAACAGTTAATTGAAAAAATTGTGGCAATTATAAGCAAATAAAATTTCAAAAAATAATCATAAAGTATTTCATTATGAAAGAAGCGATACAAATAGCTACAAATACAAATTACTACGGTTTGACAAATAAGGCTGATTATCATGGAAAACTTAAAAATAAAAACTGTGGTGATGAGATTAAAATTGAATTTGATATAAAAAAAAATTGTATTTCTAATTTTAGATATGAAGGTGAAATGTGTATATATT
This sequence comes from Candidatus Pelagibacteraceae bacterium, assembly GCA_038121265.1. Classification (GTDB taxonomy): domain Bacteria; phylum Pseudomonadota; class Alphaproteobacteria; order Pelagibacterales; family Pelagibacteraceae; genus IMCC9063. The sequence goes on from JAYONI010000008.1 coordinate 10,063, forward strand.
GTCAAGCTTCAGCATCTCTTATTGCAAATACAAAAATAAATTTACATGAACAGAACTTAAAAAAAATTCAGAAGCAAATTTATGACTTCTTTGATGATAAAATTAAATTTAAAATCTTTATTATTAAAAAGTTTTCACTAATTATTAAAAAAAAAAACTATACAAGAAAAGAATGTATTGCCTTGCCAATTAATGCTATTTTAAAAATAATTTCTAAAAATGATAATTGATAAAATCAAACAAAAAGGCGATGAAATTTCAGTACTGGAAGGCACTGAAAGACTGCAATATTTGATTGATATTGCAAAAGATGCGGAACCATTAGAAGAAAAATACAAAATTGAACAAAATAAAATACTCGGTTGTGCCTCTAATCTCTGGGTAATAGGTAAAAAAAATCATCATGACAATATGAAATATAATTTTGATGCGGATGCTTTTATAACAAAAGGGACTGCAAAATTAGTCATAGATATTTTAAATGATGAGTCAGCTCTAGAAATATCAAAATTAAAAAAAGAAGATTTTAAAAGCCTTGGAATTTTAGAACTTCTAACTCCTCAAAGACAAAGTGGTTTATCAAACTTAATTGATACTTTGATAAACCTATCTAAATAGAAGTTATTTTAAAAAATTGACTGATGTTAGCTCGTGTAACCTACTTAACGTTCTTTTAAATGGCTTTGTAAGCTTATTTGCAGAACCCATTTGATCAATTGAATATTCAGAAGTAGCGACTAATAAAATTTTTTTTTCATATAAAATATCTATTAGAGTTATAAACCTGTATTGTTCATTTAAATTATCATCACTAAAATTTGGTATGTTTTCTAAAACAATACAATTACACTGTTCTGCAATTTTAATATAATCTTCGCCCGCAAGGTTTTTTTTACACAGATCATCAAAATCAAATTTTGCAACACCCTCGAAATAATCATTAATAACAAACTCTCTACTTTTTATTATAATTCTTTTTGGTTTATTTATTTTATTTTTAGTCAATTCTCTGAAGAGCTTATTTTTTTTAAAATTATTTTCTTCATTAATAGGATAAAAAAAACGATCTAAATTATTAATTGTTGATTTTCGATAATCATCCCCGATATTTAATTGTTTTTCTATGCAATATTTTTTAAAAATTTTTATAAAAGGTATAAACTGCTCTCTTTGCAATCCATCTTGGTATAAATCATCAATCTTTGTATTTGATGTAATTATAACTTTTATGTTTTCATTAAATAATGAAGAAAATAATTTTCCTAAAATCATTGCATCCACAATATTAGTAACTTGAAATTCATCAAAATAAACATATTCGTAATTTTTTCTAAAATTTTTTGCATATAAATCTAATAAATTTTCCGATTTTGATTTGTCTTTATTAATATGTAAAAAATCATGAACTTTAATCATAAATTCGTTAAAATGAAGTCTTACTTTTTTTTCACTTAACGAGTTGTAAAAAAAATTTAACAACATCGTTTTTCCTACGCCTACATCACCATATAAATAAAATCCAAGCTTAGCCTGCTTATTGCTCAGTAATTTTTTAAGCAAAGATTTAGGTTTTCGATTGTTATGATAAAAAAGCGATAAATCTTCAATAATTTCGATCTGAAATTTGTTTTTTTTATATTTTTTTTCAATACAAAATTTCAGAAAATTTTCTTTTAAATTTTTTATATGCATTCTTTTAAAAAAATTATGTTATGCTTTATTATCATATGAACGATTTAAAAATTTGCCTTATTACAGATAATACAAGTAAAGCGATTTTAGCTAAAAAACAAATTTTAAAATTTTATAATAATTGTCCCGCAAATAAATGTGATGCTATTGTTGTTATTGGTGGTGACGGATTTATGCTTCAATCTTTAAAAAAATATTATAAATTTAACAAACCTTTTTATGGAATGAACAAAGGTAACCATGGATTTTTACTAAACCCGTTTTCAATAAAAGATTTATCTAAAAAAATAAAAAAAACTAATCAATTGATTTTACATCCGCTTGAAATGACAGTCATTTCTAAAGATAAAACTATTAAAAAACAAATAGCAATTAACGAAGTATCAATTTATAGACAAACTAAACAAGCATCTAAATTAGAAATAACTGTAGACGGAAAAACTAGAATCAAAGAATTAACTGGTGATGGAACTTTAGTAGCAACACCCGCAGGAAGTACTGCCTATAATCTTTCAGCACGTGGTCCTATATTAAATTTAGATAGTCAACATTTAACAATTACACCTATTAGTCCATTTAGGCCAAGAGGCTGGAGAGGTGCGATTATTTCGAACAAATCGAAAATAATAATAAAAAATTTAGACTCCAAAAAAAGACCCGTTAGTGCAGTTGCAGATAATAATGAAATAAGAAATGCAGTAATAATTAAAATTTCTATAAATTGGAAAATTCAATTTAAATTATTATATAATAAAAAATTTGGGTTGCAGGAAAGAAACTTAGCAGAACAGTTTAAATTTTAAAGGACTCTCCACAACCGCAACGCTCTGTTTCATTTGGATTATTAAATACAAAAGAAGAGGAAAATTTTTCTTTTTTATAATCCATGGTTGTTCCTAATAAATACATTATTGCTTTAGGATCAATATAAACCTCAACACCCTTATCTTTAATAACTTCATCACCGACTTTTTTTTCTTTTAAATAATGCATCTCATAAGTCATACCTGCGCAACCTCCTGTAACTACCGAAACTCTTACTCCTGCAACATTAGACTCCTGCGCTTTGCTTAAAATTTCTTTAATTCTTTCAGCGGCAGCATCTGTAATAGTTATAATTGGATTACTCATAAATTATAAATTTAATTCTAGTTTTGCCGACTCTGACATTTTTGTTTTATCCCAAGGTGGATCCCAAACTATTTTAACCTCGACTTCTTCAATTTCGGGAATTTCTTCTACAGATCGTTTAACTTCCATTGGTAAAGATTCTGCTACTGGGCAGTGCGGACTTGTTAGTGTCATATCCATTGAAACTTTTTTTTCATTAATTCTAACGTCATAAATTAAACCCAACTCATAAATATCTACTGGTATTTCAGGATCGTAAACACTTTTAAGTTTCTCAACAATTTTATCCATTAATAAAGAATCTTCTGGTTTCATAATTTATACTTTATCTATATTAATTTCTTTTTTATTATCAAATAACAATGAATTTAAGCCAATCCATGGCAATGTAGCACATTTAATACGCATTGGAAAATCACCGACACTAGAAAATGAATTTATTCTTAACAAGTCCTCTTCGCTAATTTTAGAAGGCTTAGAAATATCGACTTTTCTCATATTTTTTAAAAAAAAATCAATTAATTGTTTTATTTCACTAATCATTTTTTTTCTTGTTACTTCTGTCATTACTGATGCAGCGGCAATACAAATAGCACAACCGTTTCCTTGAAAAGAAATATCTTGAACAGTATTTTCTTCAAGGAATACAAAAATTTCTACTTTATCACCACATAATGGATTGTGGGCAACAATACTATTAGATACCTTATCTAAAGTTTTAAAATTTCTAGGATTTTTTCCGTGATCTAAAATTAAATCTTGATAAAGAGATTTTAAATCCATTTAATTTGAAAATATTTTTTGGCATTTTTTTATACCTTCAAAAAGGTAGTCAATATCTTCTTCGTTATTATAAACACCAAAAGAAACTCTAACAGAAGAATTGATGTTCATCACTTCATGTAAAACTTGACAGCAATGATGTCCACCTCTAACTGCTATACCCTCTTGATCTAAAATTGTTGATACATCGTGAGAATGAATTTTATCAATATTAAACGAAAATACTCCACCTTGATTTTTAGGTAGAGCAATAATTTTTACTGAATTATTTAATCTTAATTTATCAATCGCTATTTGAGTTAATTTTTCCTCATGCGTAAAAATTTCTTTTTTCGTTAAATTATTTATAAAATTTACCGACTCATTAAGTGCAATTATCTCAGCTGTGGGCATGGTTCCAGCTTCCATTTTCCAAACTCCTCTTGCATATGCAATATCTTTTTTACTGACGTAATCAATCATCCCGCCGCCCCCAATAAAAGGATCAAATGATTCTAACCATTTGTATTTTATTGATAATAAACCTACACCTGTTGGCCCGTACATTTTGTGTCCAGAAAAAGCATAAAAATCACACTCTAAATCATCAATACTAAATTCAAGATGTCCTGCTCCTTGTGTTCCGTCTACACAAACAGGAATATTTTTATTTTTTGCTATTTCAATAATTTCTTTTAATGGATTAATAGCACCTGTAACATTTGACATATGCGTTACAGAAATAATTTTAGTCTTAGAGGTAATCAATGATGGAAGTTTTTCTATTTGTAAATTTCCATCTTTATCAATTGGAATAAACTTAATAATGGCTCCTTTTTTTTTCCTTAAAAAATGCCATGGAACATAATTTGCATGATGCTCCATATCAGTTAAAATAATTTCATCTCCTTTGTTAATAAATTTTTCTCCATAGCAGCTTGCAACTAAATTTAGGGATTCGGTGGCATTCTTAGTAAAAATTAGCTCATAATCTTTACCAGATCCTATGAATTTTTTTATATTATTTCTGGTTTTTTCATAATCTTCGGATGCATTGACCGCTAAGGTATAAATTCCTCTGCCAACATTTGAAAATCGATTGGTATAAAAATCATTGATTGCATTAATTACAGATTGAGGTTTTTGTGAGGAATTTGCACTATCAAGGTACGTTAATTTTTTTCCTTTTATTTTATTTTTAAAAATTGGAAATTGATCCTTAATATTCTTAGAAATCATTACTTACATATCCTAACTGTTGATAGAATTTTGTTTGAAAGTTTTTGTCTGTAATTTTATCAATAACTTCAGCTAAAAAACCTTTGATCATCATATCTTTGGCATCTCTCTCATTAATACCTCTGGAACGTAAATAAAATATAGATTCATCATCGATATTACCAGAAGAAGAACCATGGCTACATTTAACGTCATCTGCATAAATTTCTAATTCAGGTTTAGAAAAAAATTTTGCATTATCTGACAATAAAAGTGCTCTTGATAACTGATAACCATCCGTTTTTTGCGCTTTGGAATCAACAAAGATCTTTCCCTGAAAACTTGAGTTTGACTGATCATACAAAGCTGTTTTTATAAATTGTGAACTTTTTGTATTTTCTTCATTATGATTCATTAGTAGTTTAATTTCATGGTTACAGTCTTTATGTAATAATTGTACTGCGTTAACAGAGGCAAAACTATTTTTTCCATTTAAATTAATAATTGTTTCATCTCTTCTTGAATTAATATTTTT
>JAYONI010000009.1:0-15299 GCA_038121265.1 Candidatus Pelagibacteraceae bacterium
CCACCCAATTCTGTATTCTGCTTAAAACTTACTTTGGCATTTGTTCTCTCAAGTAAAGTTTTAGAAATAAAAATTCCGAGACCCAGTCCACTTTTATTTTTAGAAATTAGACTCGATCGAATATAAGGATCACCCAAATTTTGAATAATATCCTGAGGAAATCCTTTACCATCATCAGAAATATTTAAATAAATTTTACGATTTAAATTAAAAATTTCTATTTTAACTAAAGATGAACAAAATTTGATAGCATTATCAACTAGATTTCTTAATGCGTATACAATCTCAATTTTTTTACTAATTTTTATATTATTAGTAATTTTATGATTATCAACTTGGATTGATTTTTTCTTAGGCACATCAAATGAATAGACAATTTCATTAATTAAATTTTTAATAGTAATATTTTCGATAAAAGTATCTTTTTTATTTGGGTCTACCGATAAGTCTTTAAGTATATTTTTACACCGTTCAATTTGGGAACTTAATAACTCAATATCATTTTTATATTTTTTATTTTTTCCCAATTGTTTTTTTAATTCTTTAGCTACTAAAGCAATAGTACCAAGGGGTGTCCCAAATTCATGAGCCGCTGCAGCTGCAAGCCCACCAAGTGATTTTAATTCCTGTTCTTTTGATAGAGATTTTTCTAATTTATCAAAAGCACTAGATCTTTTTTTAACCTCTGCTGAAATTAAATAAGCATAGCTTCCTAAAAAAATAATACCAACAGTTAAGGATGCCCATAAACCAATCAAATAATACTGCGGTATTGCTAAGTTTGGCCCAGGCAATGGATAGTGAAAATTAGCTAGTATGCTTACTAAAATAATTGAAATAATTGATATAGAAAAACTACTTCGCTTAGACAGAAAAGTCACAGCAATCGTAGTAGGTACGATAATTAGAATTGAAAAAGGATTTTGTAAGCCGCCCGTCAAAAAAAGTAGGACAGCAAGCTGAATTAAATCATATAAAATACTAACTGTAGCCCAAAAATTATTTAATCTTTGAATTTTTTTATGAAAAAATTCTACATAAAGATTAATAAAAATAGAACAAAAAATTACGACTAGACATGGAATAAATAAAAAAGAAAATTTAAAATAAAAATTAATTACACAAACAGCAAATAATTGTCCAATTACTGCTATCCATCTAATATTTACTAAAGTTTCTAATTTAATATTTTCGTGACTTAAGCCAAAAATATTTTTTAAGTTCATTTTAAATGTCTAAATTATTGACATTAATAGCGTTGTTATTAATAAAATTTTTTCTTTTGGAAACATCGTCACCCATTAAAATATCAAAAATTTCTATATCTTCTGAAGATGGTGCTGTTTCTTCTTTTCCATCCATAGCTAATTTATCACTTGCCTCTGAATAGTTTACTTTTAACAAAGTATTATTTTCTGGATTTAACGTTGTATCCCACAACTCTTCAGGATTCATTTCTCCTAAACCTTTAAAACGCTGAATAGTAAATTTTGATTTTTCAATTTCATATATTTCTTTAAATTGTTCTGTATTTTTCTTCACTGATTTTAATTCTGGTGAGTGAGAAATAATAAAATCTTCTAGAGACTCTTCATTTTTTATATAGGTAGATTTTGATCCCTTGGTGATTTTGTAAAGAGGTGGCTGAGCTATAAAAATATTACCTGCTCTAATTAATTCATTAAATGGTTCATTATTAAAGAAAGTTAAAAGTAACGTTCGAATATGTGATCCATCCACATCGGCATCGGTCATAATAACAATTTTTCCATATCTTAAATTTTCTATTTGAAATGGATCAAAGCCAGTTCCTAAAGCATTAATTAAAGTTATAATTTCATTAGATGAGAGCATTTTTGCAAAAACTTTTTTCTTCTCACCTGGATCATTTTTTTGCTCAACATAAGTATTTAAAATTTTACCTCTTAATGGCAAAACAGCCTGGAATTCTCTATTACGAGCCTGTTTGGCAGATCCTCCCGCTGAATCTCCCTCAACAATAAATAATTCTGCCTTTTCTTTATCCTTGGTTTGGCAATCTGCTAATTTACCTGGCAAACTAGTAATATCTAAAGCACTTTTCCTTCTGACGCTTTCTCTTGCTTTTCTAGCTACTTCTCTTGCTACAGCAGCCTGTATGATTTTTCCTAAAATAACTTTGCTCTCTTTTTTGTTTTTATCAAACCACATGGACAATTGTTCGCTAGTGATAGTTTCAACTACAGGCCTAACTTCTGATGAGACTAATTTTTCTTTTGTTTGAGAAGAAAATTTAGGGTCAGGAACTTTGGTTGATAAAATACAAATTAACCCTTCTCTTACATCATCTCCAGATATGGTTACTTTTTCTTTTTTTGCCAACCCATTATCGGTTACATATTTATTAATTAATCTTGTAATGGCATTTCTAAAACCAAGAAGATGTGTTCCACCATCTTTTTGTGGAATATTGTTAGTAAAACAAATTACATTTTCATTATAAGTAGCATTCCAAATTAAAGAACACTCAATTTCAATATCATTTTTTTTTCCTGTAAAATAAATAGGTTCTTCTAATATGTTTTCGTTATCATCATTCTTAATTTTTGCTTTATTTTTATTAAGATCAATTACAAATTCTTTTATTCCGCCATCAAATTTAAATTTATTAATTTGAGGTTTAGTTTTTCGTTCATCCGTTAAATTAATTTCTAAGCCACGATTTAAATAGGCTAATTCTTTTAATCTTTTTTCTAAAATACTTACTTGAAATTCCGTAGATGTAAAAATTTCTTTTGATGGTGAAAAAGTTATTAAGGTACCTGTTTCACTAGATTTTCCAACTTCAGCTAAAGGCTTGATAGCTGCTCCATTTTTAAATTCAATAAAATATTTTTTTCCATCTCTTGAAATAAATAATTTTAAATTTTCAGATAAAGCATTTACAACTGAAACTCCCACTCCATGCAAACCACCTGAAACTTTATAGGTCTTGTGATCAAATTTTCCACCAGCATGTAGCTGAGTCATGATAACTTCTGCTGCAGAAATTCCCTCTGATTTATGAAGATCAACAGGTATTCCTCTACCATTGTCAGAAACGGTGACTGTATTATCTTTATTTATTGTAACATTGATTGTGTTACAGTGACCTGCTAAAGCTTCGTCAATGGAGTTATCCACGACTTCAAACACCATATGATGTAATCCAGTCCCATCATCAGTATCTCCGATATACATTCCTGGTCTTTTTCGAACAGCATCAAGTCCTTTTAAAACTCGAATAGAATCGGCACCATAGGCATTAGTTTCTGGAATTTTTTCTAAATTTTTGCTCATTTTTTTGAATATAAAAGAACTTAATTATAGCATTTTTCGTGCTTAAAATGGAGTAAGCATTTAGGCCAAATCTATAAAAAATGCTTTATTTTCAATAGCTTGGAATAGATTTTTGTTAGTTCCGGTATACCAAGCTTGTGTTTCAAATTTAGCTACTTCTGCAAAAAATTTTTCAATATTTTTTTGATCAATATGTGATGATATTTCGTCAAAAAGTAGAATAAAATTTATATTTTCATCTTTATAAATCCATCCAAAAGATAAAATGATACTTAATAGTAGTGATTTTTGCTCTCCAGTAGAGCACAAATCAGTATTAAGTTGTTTACTTTCATCATAAAAAAAAATTTCATCGATACTTGGACCGAAAGAATTTCTTTTAATAGTAGTATCAAGGTTTCGTTTTTCAAAAAAAATTTTTTTTACTTTCTCGATAAATAAAACTTCATCTTCCAACTCTGATTCTTGTTCATTAATTATATTAATTTTAAATTCTCTAAATTTATTTAATTTTTTTTTTGAAATATCATTAATAATAGAAATTTTATTTCTTCTTTCATTTAGAATTTGAAATAAAATTTTAGCCATTTTTTCCTCTAAAATAGAAATCCATTTCGTATCATTTTGATTTTGTAATAAAATAATTCTTTCCTCTGCTAATTTTTTGAAATCTCTTAAATTTTTTTTAAAGTCAGAATTTAAATTTGAAATAATTTTATCGAGAAATTTTCTTTTTATAATAGATCCATCATACATAATTTTATCCATATGTGGAGATAGCCAAATAAAATTGGCTAATTTATTTATTTCTGTATTACTAACTTTTTTTTCATCTAAAAAAAAATCTTTGGTTACAGTATTATTGTGCTTAAATATTTTATAAGCTATTTTGCTTGAAAAATTTTCTTGTCTTAATGAGCACTCTACAAAAATATCTTTTTCTGGATTATCTTTAAAAAAAAAGTTTTCTAATTTATTGCTTCTAATGCCTTTAGAATTAGAAAAAAAAGAAAGTGACTCAAGTAAATTTGTTTTTCCTATTCCATTATTTCCTGAAATAACTATATGATTAGATGGTAGGTCGGACTGAAATTTTATATGAGATTTAAAATTATGTATTTTTATGTTTTCAACAAAGGCCATTAGTAATCTAGACAACTCTCATCGGCATAACGACGTAAGTAGATTCTAAATCTTTTTGATCTTTTATAATTATGGGTGAAGCAGCATCTTTAGGTAACAAAACAATGTTTTCATCTTGAATACAGTTTGCAACATCCATTAAATATCCGGAATTGAATCCTATTTCTAGGTTCTCTCCCTCATAATTAGCGCTAATTTCCTCTATTCCTTCACCAGAGGTGGAATCATTAACAAAAAAGCGTAGTTTTCCATTTTCAATATTAATTTTTATGACACCTTTTCTGTCTAGGGATAACGACTTAATTCTATCTACGGCACTAATAAAGTCGGATACTTTTGCCTTAACTTCTTTTCTAGAATCCTTTGGTATTACACGTTCATAATCAGGAAATTTTCCGTCAATTACCTTTGATATTAAAATAATATCTTTAATAATAAATTTTATTTTTGAACGTACAGATAGTATTTTAATTGGTGTATCACCTTCTTCGCTTATAATATTAATTATTTCAAAAATAGTTTTTTTAGGCAGTATTACAGGATGAAAGCTTTTGTCTTCATCCAATGTAATTTGCGTTTTGCTTAATCGATGTCCATCTGTTGCTACTGCAACTAAATTTTGATTATCATCTTCTGTTTTATGTAAATAAATTCCATTTAAATAATGTCTGGTTTCATCATTTGAAATAGAAAATTTAGTTTTATTCAGTAATTTTAATAAATGTTTTGATTTAAGCTCAACATAATCTGTTTCAATTGAATCTTCTAAAATAGGAAATTCAGTAGCAGGTAAACAAGTTAGATTAAAATCAGATTTTCCTGAAATTAGTTTTAATCTTTTGTCATTTTGTAAATTTAAATGAATATTGGATCCAGCTGGAAGTTTTCTAACAATGTCATATAATACTTGGGCTGTAGTTGTAGTAGATCCTTGTTGCAACACCTCTGCACTTATTTTTTCAGTTATAATAATGTCTAAATCTGTTGCTGAAACTTGTATTTTATCTTCAAAAGCTTCTATTAGTACGTTAGATAGAATTGGTAGCGTATTTTTTTTTTCTACAACTCCTTGTATGTGCGTTAAACATTTTAAAAAAATGTCACGATCTATTTTTATTTCCATTTTAGTTATTTTTTAAAATTTTATTACTTATATCTTGAACTTCGTATTCAAATTTTTTATCTGCAGCCATCAATTCTTCAATTTTTTTAATCGCATGTATGACTGTTGTATGATCTCTTCCAGTGAATTTTCTTCCAATTTCTGGCAATGATTTTGTTGTTAATTTTTTAGCTAAATACATCGCTACTTGTCTAGGTCTTGCAATATGTCTTGACCTTCTTGAAGATAAAAAATCACCCATAGGAAGATTGTAATAACTGACCACTAATTTTTGAATATCCTCAATACTAATAATTGCTTTCATATTGCTTAATAAATCCTTCAAAATCATTTTAGCATCTTGCAAGGTAGGAGTTTTGTTTTGAATCCTTGATGAAGCAATAATTCTATTTAAAACCCCAAGCATGTCTCTTACGCTTGATTTAAATTCATTAGCAATAAATGAAAGTATTTCATCATTAATCAATACTTCTTTTCCAAAATATGTCTCTTCTGTTTTGCATCTATTTTTTAATATTTGCAGTCTCAAAGCTATGTCCGGGGACTGAATATCAACTACTAAACCACCTGATAATCTAGATTTAATTCTGTCTTGAATTCTGTCGAGATCGTTGGGTGATCGATCACAAGAAATGATTACTTGAGATTGGTTCTCAGTAAGGCTGTTAAATGTATAAAAAAACTCTTCCTGGGTAACTTCTTTGCCGCTAATAAATTGAATATCATCTAAAATCAAAACATCTGCGTTTCGAAATACATCTTTAAACTTTTGTGTATCTTTATTTTTAATAGACTTCACAAATTGATACATGAAGCGTTCCGCCGATAAATAAATAATTTTCTTATCTGTTTTTTTTAATTCATTACCAATTGCGTTTAACAAATGTGTCTTACCAAGACCAACAGAGCCGTAAATAAATAGGGGGTTATAATGACCTAAGCTTTCAGAAACTCTTTTAGCTGCAGAAAAGGCTAATTGGTTACTTTCACCCACAACAAAATTGGAAAAGGTTAGTCTATGATCTAAACGATTTGCAGCATAACCATTATCTTGAATATTTACTATCTTAGACCCAGTATTAAAATCTACAATATTGGTATCTGCACTTTTTGCATTATAAAAACTCTCATGAATTTCAAATTGAATTCGAGTCACAACTGGATTTAATTTTTGGAAAAAATCTAGAATTTTATCAGCATAATGAGAAACAATCCAATCACGCACAAATCTTGTTTTAACAATTAATGTTAAAGAATTATGGTTGATTTCTTTTGCTTCAACATTTTGTATCCAGCTTTTAAATACATCCGCACCATAGGTTTCTTTTAATTTCAATTGTACTTCCGACCAATTTTTTTTTAGGTCACTAGTATCTTGTAACGCTGAGGTAATTTTCATAAAAATTTAGAAACGGTGTTTTATACACTTATGAATGTATCGCAAGAATTTTTTTTATTATAATAAAAAAAAAAATTTCTACTAGAAAGTGAAGTTTAAAAAAAATAATTTATTTTTTTTACAACTATCAGGTGACGATAAATAAAAATAAATTCACAACTTAAGAGGGAGTACGTATAGGAATGATTACTAAATTAAAAATAAAAAAATAAGTTATTTTAATTTAGATATTTTTTTGGAAATTCTAGAAATTTTTCTTGAAGCAGTCTGTCTTTTGATTGAACCTTTTTTAGATACCTTCATTAACTGCGATTGTAGTGTAGCAAAATACTTTAAAGCTTTAGCTTTATCGCCAGACTTTATAATATCCTCCATTTGAGAAATTGCACCTTTGTACTTACCAATTCTAACTCTATTGATAGCTGTTTTCTTCTTGATTACTTTGGTTTTTTTCTTTGCTGATTTTGTATTTGCCATAAACGCGGTGACTTATATCTTGTGGTGAAAATCTGGTCAACAACAATCATTGCTGACAAATATTACAAAAAAAACTTGCTCTACCGCCTATGGTAATTTTTTTTATCATTCCACCACATCTAGATCGTGTGCATTTTTCATTTTCTCTTCCATACACTCTAAAATAATTTTGAAATGATCCAATTTTCCCCTCGGAGTTGTGAAAATCTTTTATGGTTGATCCACCAAAACTAATAGATTTTTTTAAAATATCTTTTATGGATTGTAATAATTTTTGAAGTTCTAGTTCACCTACATGCGATGAATTTCTTTCAGGATGGATTTTAGATAAAAACAAAGCCTCATTAACATAAATATTTCCTAACCCTGCTATACAAGTCTGATCCATCAATACATTTTTGATAGACTTATTATATTTTTTTATTTTTTTGCTAAGATATGCAAAATTACATTCGCTTGATAAAGGTTCTACACCTAAATTGATAAGATGTTGACAATTCAAAAACTCTTTTGAGTTATAATATTTAATAAAGCCAAATCTTCTAGTGTCATTATATATTAAAATTTTTTTCTTAAACAAAAAATAAACATGATTATGTTTTTTAATTGCTGGGTGACTTGCATAAAAACTTGTATCTACAAATTTTTTTTGCTTTTTGTTAGCAATTAATAATCTACCAGACATTCCAAGATGGATAATAAAATAATTTCCATCTGATAGTAAAAAAACTAAATATTTTGATCTTCTACTGATATTTACTATCTTCTTCTTTACTATTTTATTTTTAAATTCTTTATTAATTTTATATCGCAAATTTCTATTTTTAATCTGTAAATCTTGAATAGTCTGATCAACTACATGCTTTTGTAGTGTTTTTTTCGTTATTTCTACTTCTGGTAATTCTGGCATAAAATAAAACTATTATAAAAGATCAAACTTTTATATTTGTATATAGAAAAATGAAAAGCGCAAAATCAATTAATAAAAAAAAGATTGTACGAAATGTCTTTGATCAAGTTCATGATAAGTATGATTTGATGAATGATATTATGTCATTGGGAACACATCGATTATGGAAAAAAGAATTAATGAATTCTCTAAAAAATCATAAAAATAAAATTATTTTAGACATGGCTTCCGGTACTGGCGATATTGCAAAATTATTATGCAAAGATCAAAATTTTAAGAAAATTTATAGAATTGATCCTAATCATTTAATGCTCAAAAAAGGATCTGCTTCTTTTTCTCGATATCAAAATATTGAAGAAATTTGTGCTCTTGCAGAAAATATCCCTTTAAAAAATTCAACAATTGATACTTATGTTATTAGCTTTGGTATTCGAAATACATTTGATCCCATGTTGGCATTAAGTGAGGCTTATAGGATCACAAAAAAAGGTGGAAAATTTGTATGTATGGAGTTTTTTAAAGTAAAAAAGCCACTGCTAAAAGAACTCTATAATACTTACTCTAAAATAATCCCAAAAATTGGTGAGATCGTCATGGGCGATAAAAAACCATATGAATATCTTACTCAAAGTATTCAAAAATTTTATACTCAAGATGAATTTAAAAAAATGTTAGAAATGAATAAATTTAAAAATGTTAATTACGTAAACTTAATGGGTGGCATTGTCTCCATACACACGGCTTGGAAAATATAAATGATAGAAAAACTGATTACTCTGTTTAAAATAGGTAGAGCTTTTTCTAAATCAGATGCATTAAGCTACTTTGAGGAAATTTATGATCCTCCTTGGATAGTGAAATTATTAGTAAAAATTTTAGGATTTTCATTTTCAGAAAAAAGAGTTTCTAATGAAATACCTGCAAATGAGAAACTAACATACGCGCTAAAAAAATTAGGACCAACTTTTATCAAGCTTGGACAATTTTTAGGCACAAGACCTGATATTGTAGGAGAAGTTTTGGCAAAAGACTTGCAAAAACTTCAAGATCGAATGGAACCGTTTAGCTTAAATATTGCAAAATTAAGCTTGGAAAAAGAACTAGGAGAAGAAAACTATAAAAAAATAACTAATTTAAGTGAACCAATTGCTGCTGCTTCTATTGCACAAGTTCATTTTGCTACAATTGAAAATGAAAACAAACAAGTTGCTATTAAAATTCTAAGACCCAATATAGAAAAAATATTTAACAAAGAATTAGATGCATTAATGCTTTTTGCTTATTTGGTGGAATTAGTTTTGCCAAAAACAAGAAGGCTGAAATTAGTCGAAGTTGTTCATTTACTGAAAGAAATAACAAGTATTGAAATGGATCTTAGATTTGAGGCTGCTGCAGCAAATGAGCTTAAAAATAACACTAAAGGTGATCCATATTTTAAAGTTCCCTCTATTTTTTGGGATTATACAAGCAAAAGAGTGTTAACCTTGGAAAAGGTAGAGGGAATCCCAATTCGTGACATGCAACAAATTGAAAAAGCTAAAATCAATAAGCCGGAATTGGCAAAAGCAGTCATTCAAAACTTTTTACGTCAAGCTGTAGGGGATGGTTTTTTTCATGGAGATATGCATCAAGGAAACTTATTTGTAGATACAGAAGGAAACATTATTCCAGTCGATTTTGGAATTATGGGAAGACTAGATAAAGATAACCGAAAATATTTAGCAGACATATTGTATGGGTTTATTCAAAGAGATTATGAAAAAGTAGCTGACGTTCATTTTAAAGCTGGATTAGTTCCAGCCGATGAATCAAAAGAATCTTTTTCGCAAGCCCTAAGATCTATTGGCGAGCCTATTTTTGGCCAATCAATTAAAAATATTTCTGCTGGAAGATTACTTGCACAACTTTTTGAAATTACTGAAAAATTTAACATGGCAACTCAACCACAACTATTATTATTACAAAAAAATATGGTTGTAGTGGAAGGAGTTGCACGATCATTAGATGAAAATGCGAATATATGGGAAATATCAAAGCCAATTCTGGAGGGTTGGTTAACCAGACAAATGAGTCCTAAAAATAAGATTGACCAAATTTTAGAAACGGCAGGGGATGTTGCTGAAAAAATGCCAAAACTTCCTAACGTTATGGATCAGGCCACGCAAGCTTTAGAACTATTTATAAGTGGCAACAGCTCTCAAAATTATAGCCCTTCTATTTCCAAGAGTTTAGAACTGGAAAAAAATAGACTTAAACAAGAAAAAAATTCATTTATCATTAAAGTTCTTGTTGTTGTTATACTTGGATTACTTTTATTTAAATAAATATGAATACTAACACAAAAAAAATACTGCTTATTATTTCAGGGGGAATTGCTGCTTATAAAATTCTTGATCTTATTCGTAATTTGAAGAAAAAAAATTATGAAATTAAAACTATATTAACTGAGACAGCTAAAGAATTTATTACACCGTTGTCCATTGCATCATTATCGCAAAACAAAGTTTATGAAAATAAATTTGATATTCATAATGAAGTTGAAATGGATCACATTGCTCTTTCAAGATGGAGTGACATTGTTTTAATTGCGCCAGCAACTGCGAATTTATTATCGCGACTTGCCAGTGGTGCCGCTGATGACTTTATTACAACTGTAGTCACAGCTTCCAATAAAGATATTTTTCTAGTGCCCGCAATGAATGTAGAGATGTGGAATAACAAAGCAACACAAGAAAATATTCAAAAATTAATCACATTTAATTACAAATTTATTGGTCCAGCTGTTGGCGAGCTTGCTTGTGGTGAGGTGGGTGAGGGAAAAATGTCATCTATTAATGAAATAGAAAAAACTCTAGAACAATACTTTTTTGGTAAAGATAAAATATTCTCCAACATAAAGGCCATTGTCACTGCAGGACCAACGAGGGAATATATGGACCCAGTAAGATATATTTCCAATGAATCTTCAGGCAAACAAGGTTATGAAATTGCAAAAAAACTATATGAATCTGGCTTTAATACTACCTTAATTACAGGACCAACGAATATTAATTATCCTAAAAATATGAAAGTAGTGAAAGTTACAAGTGCAAAAGAAATGTTTGCATCTTGTCAAAATGAATTACCAGCAGATATTGCAATTTGCACAGCAGCAGTTGCTGATTTTTATCCTCATTTTGAAAGTGAAAAAATAAAAAAAGATCAATTGGAAAACGAATACAACCTGAAACTAAATAAAAATATTGATATTTTAGAATATCTTTCTAATCACAATCAATTTAGACCCAAGCTTGTAGTCGGTTTTGCTGCTGAAACAAAAAATATTTTAGAAAATTCATTAAAAAAATTACAAAAGAAAAACTGTGACTGGATTATTGCTAATGATGTATCTGATAAAAGTATTGGTTTTAATTCTGAAAATAATGAAGTGACCATTATTTATAAAGATCAAAAAACAGAAAAAATTTCAAAAGTATCAAAATCTGAAATTGCAGCTGAAATCGTAACTAGAGTAATTAATAATATAAAAGTAAATCATGCAAAAAATTTTAATTAAAAAATTACATTCAGATGTAAACTTACCTGCTTATGAAACGTCAGGATCTTCTGGCATGGATTTACAGGCATATATATCAGAAGAAATAATATTAAAACCAGGTGAAAGAAAATTAATTCCAACAGGATTATCAGTTGCTATTCCTGAAAATTTGGAAATACAAATTAGGCCAAGATCTGGACTTGCTTACAAAAAAGGAATTTCAGTAGTCAATACTCCTGGTACAATCGATTCTGATTATAGAGGTGAAATAAAAGTATTATTAATCAACTTAGGCAAAGAGGATTTTATTATTAAAAAATTTGAAAGAATTGCTCAGATGGTTGTGTGTCCTATTACCAAAGTTGTTTTATCTGAAACAAATGATTTACCGGATACTATCCGAGGTGAGGGTGGATTTGGATCCACTGGTGTTTAACCATGCAAATATCTAAAGAACAAATTAATAGATATATTGGACAGATAAATTTAAAAAAAATTAGCATCATAGGTCAAAAAAAACTATTAAATTCAAGGGTTTTAATCATTGGTGTTGGCGGTCTAGGCACACCAGCGCTTAATTATTTAGCTAGAGCAGGAGTCCAACATTTCGGCATTGTTGATCCTGATAAAGTATCGCTCTCTAATATACACAGACAAATTTTATTTGAAAAAAAGGATATTGGAAAACTAAAAACCACTATTGCTAAAAAAAAAATACTAGAAATTAATAAAAAAATTAAAATTCAAACTTTTCCTATCAAAATTAATAAAGCAAATATAAAAAAAATAATAAACAATTATGATATTATTTTAGATTGTACTGATAGTTTTAAAAGTAAATTAGAAATAAATGATAGTTGTTTAAAAGAAAAAAAAATATTAATTACCGGTGCAGTAAGTAGATTTATTGGACATCTTTTTGTTTTTAATTTTCAATCAAAAAAAATTAAGTCCCCATGCTTACGATGTTTTATGCCCGTAGAACCAGTAGAGGATAGGCAAGATTGTCAGGCCGAAGGAATATTGGGAACCGTAACTGGACTGATAGGAATATTGATGGCCAACGAAACAATGAAAGAAATAATATCTGGTAAAAATACTTTATGTGGAAAAATACTACACGTAGATCTTGATAAAACAGATTTTAGACTTATCACCTTATCTAAAAATAAAAATTGCAAACACTAAGAAATGAAAAAAATTATTTTTTTTTTAATATTTTTTTCACTCTATATTCATCATCAAGCTTTTTCAGATTCAAATATCAAGTACTTAAGTTTAAAAAATAGTAAAGTGAATGTACGTATGGCTCCTTCCAAAACCTCTCCCATAAAATGGGTTTATGAAAAAAAAAATTTTCCCGTAGCTATTGTTGATGAATATTATAATTGGAGAAAAGTTAAAGATTTCGAAAATGATTATGGATGGGTCCACATATCTCAATTATCTAGAAAACGATCTGTTTTATTTATTGAAGATGAAACTTTAGTATTTAAAAAACCAACTATTTTTTCTCAACCATTATATAAATTACAAAAACAAAACATTGGTTTAATAGAAAAATGTTCCTTAGATTGGTGCAGAATTAAAAATACAGATTTTAAAGGATGGGTAAAAAGAAAAGGTCTATGGGGATTGAATAAAGATGAAATTATTAAGTAATTAACTAGATAAAATTATTTATAATAAAAGCTAAATAAAGTATAAATTTATATCAAAATAACTTTTCCAAAAATGAATAAAAAAAATAGTTATAATTACGAAGAACTTATCAGCTGTGGAAATGGTGATATGTTTGGTGAAGGAAACGCAAAACTTCCCTTGCCGCCTATGCTTATGTTTGATCGAATTACTACCATCAATAATACAGGTGGTGAATATCATAAGGGATTAATTGAAGCTGAATTAGATATAAAAAAAGATCTTTGGTTTTTTGATTGTCATTTTAAAAAAGATCCAGTTATGCCAGGTTGTCTTGGTTTAGATGCCATGTGGCAACTAGTAGGTTTTTTTCTTGGCTGGGATGGCAATCCTGGAAAAGGAAGAGCTTTGGGTGTTGCTGAAGTTAAATTTGTGGGTGAAGTCACTCAAGAAATTAAATTAGCTAAATATATTATCAATATTAAAAGAATTTTACGAAAAGCAGAAACTTGTGTTGGATTAGCAGATGGAATACTCTTAGCAGATAATAAAGAGATTTATAAAGCAAAAAACCTAAAAGTAGGTTTGTTTAAGGGGGAATAATGAAAAGAGTAGTTATAACTGGAATTGGTATTGTTTCATGTTTAGGAAATAACCAAGAGGAAGTTTACCAATCTTTACTTAATTCAAAATCAGGCATTTCTTATTCTGAAGAATATAAAGAATATAATCTAAAAAGTAATATTCATGGAAAACCTAATATCAAACTTGAAGACCATGTAGATCGAAAAACCATTAGATTTATGGGTGCAGGATCGGCCTACAACTATATTGCAATGAAAGAGGCAATTACTGATTCTGGACTTGAAGAAAAAGAAGTTAGTAACTTTGATACTGGTATCATTATGGGATCAGGAGGTCCTTCAATTGAGAATGTTGTTTTATCTGTAGACAAAACAAGAGCTAAAACTCCAAAATTGATGGGTCCATTTATTGTCCCAAGAACGATGGCAAGTACTGCCTCTGCAACTCTAGCAGTTCCATTTAAAATCAAAGGTGTGAATTATACAATTAGCTCGGCGTGCGCAACTAGCGGGCATGGAATTGGTAATGCCATGGAATTAATTCAATATGGAAAACAAAAAGTTATGTTTGCTGGAGGTAGTGAAGAGCTTCATTGGGCAATGACAGCAATGTTTGATGCAATGACTGCTTTATCTTCTAAATACAATGATACTCCAGAAAAAGCATCTAGAGCTTATGACAAAACTAGGGATGGTTTTGTGATTGCAGGTGGCGCTGGGGTGTTAGTGCTAGAAGAATTAGAACATGCAAAAGCTAGGGGAGCTAAAATTTATGCAGAATTAACTGGCTATGGTGCAACATCAGATGGTTATGACATGGTAGCTCCATCAGGAGAAGGTGCTGTAAGATGTATGAAAAATGCATTAAGCACTGCAAGAAATAAAATTGATTATATTAATACTCATGGCACATCTACTCCGGTGGGAGATATAACTGAATTAAGAGCAGTTGCTGAGGTTTTCAAAGAAGCAATTCCAAAAATTAGCTCAACTAAATCTTTATCAGGTCATCCTTTAGGAGCAGCTTCTGTGCATGAAGCTATTTATTCATTAATTATGATGAAGAATAAATTTATTGCAGCTTCTGCAAATATTACCGATATGGATGAAGAAGCAAAAAAATTTCCTATCATTACGGAAGTACAAAAAAATGTAGAATTAAATGC
>JAYONI010000010.1:0-1878 GCA_038121265.1 Candidatus Pelagibacteraceae bacterium
AGTCCAGCTTCCGACAATCCAACAGCGGCTCTTAATCCAGATCCACCTGCACCCACGACAATTGCATCGTATTCATGATCTATAATTTTATAAGTGCTCATTTGATAATAAAAAACAATGATACAATAGTTAACAGTGGAAGAACAGTTGCAAAAGCCGTCATAAGTAAATTTGCGACACTTTTGTAACGAGAATTTTGAATATAATCCTCAAAAATTTCACTCATACCAATTTTCATATGAAAAAATGAGATAATTAAAAAAACTAAAGTAATGATAAATTTTATATCATCTTGAAAAAACAAAACTATATTTTGATAATCTTGTTTAACTAATTTCAGAAATACAAATAAAAACCATAGTAACAAAGGTACCAAGATTACAGCACTCACTCTTTGCAAAATCCATTTTGTTACAGCAATATTTTTCATAAAATAATCCAAAAAATTAAAGTCAAAATAAAAGAAGAAGTTAAAACAAAAATACCTGATAAATTGGCAGTTTTAATTTCGTAACCATAACCTAAGTCCCAACACAAATGTCTTATTCCATTTAGAAGATGATAACTAAAAGACCAAGTAAAACCTATTAATACAAACTTTCCTAAAAAACTGTTTGAGAATAAAGAAAAATATTTATAACAATCCTCACCCATGGCTAAAAAAATAATCCAAAAACAAATAAAAGTTATTCCAACAGTATTAATCACTGAAGTTAAACGGTGAGTAATTGATAATAAAGAAGAAAGTTGCCATTTATAAACCTGCAAATGAGGGGATAAGGGATTATTTTTATTTTGATTTTCCATTATTATATTAATTTTTTGTTTATTAAAGTTTCAGCGATTTGCACAGCATTTAATGCAGCACCTTTTAATAAATTATCAGAAACAATCCAAAGATTTAAACAGTTGTTTTCTGTATGATCAACTCTCATTCTTGAAATATAGGTTTCAAACTTACCCTCTGCTTCAAATGGAGTAATATATCCGCCATCTTTTCGCTCATCTACAACTTTGCATCCTTCCGCTTTACTTAGAACTGACCTTACTTCTTCTAAGTTGAATGATTTTTCAAATTGAAGATTAACAGACTCACTATGAGAAACTAAAACAGGAATCCTAACGCAAGTTGCGGTTAACTTAATATTTTTATCTAATATTTTTTTTGTTTCATTTACCATTTTCAATTCTTCTTTGGTATATCCATCATCAGCAAAAACATCGATGTGAGGAATGGCATTAAAGGCAATTTGTTTTGTAAACTTTTTAGACTGAATAGTTTCATTGTTTAAAAATTGTTTTGTTTGACTGATAAGCTCATCCATTGGTTCTTTACCGGCACCTGAGACTGATTGATAAGTAGAAACTACTATTCTTTTAATAGTATATAAATCATGTAAGGGTTTTAAAGGAACCACTAGCTGAGCAGTCGAGCAATTAGGATTTGCTATAATATTTTTTTTCTTAAAATTTTTTAAATCTTGCCAATTTACCTCTGGGACAACTAGAGGTACATCCGGGTTCATCCTAAAAAGACTTGAATTATCAATAACAATAGATTGTTTTGCAACCTTTTCGGCCCATTCTTTTGTAATAGTTGAGCCACAACAAAAAAAAGAAATAGTTGCTTTAGAAAAATCAAATTTTTCTAAATCCTCAACAATTAATTTTTTATTTTTAAATTCAATTTCTTTTCCAGCACTATTTTTAGAAGCTACTAAATATAAATTATCTAAAGGAAAATTTTTTTTATCCAATACTTCAATAATTTTTCTACCAACATTACCTGTTGCACCAACAATGGCTATACTTAAACTCATATTTTATTATTTAATTTGGCAATAATAGCATCGCCCATTTCTGAAGTAGATACTTGTT
>JAYONI010000010.1:1978-6019 GCA_038121265.1 Candidatus Pelagibacteraceae bacterium
GCAGCCTCATCGGACAACATATCTCCAAATAAATTATCTGTAACAATGACATCAAATTGTTTTGGATTTCTTACAAGCTGCATTGCTAAATTATCAGCAAGCATATGACTTAGTTCAATGCTTTTATATTCCTTGCTATTATCATAAAGTTTTTGAACTTCTTCTTTCCATAAAAGTCCAGCTTCCATCACATTCGATTTATCTGCTGAAGTTACTTTTAAATTTCTTTTTAATGCTAAATCAAAAGCAACTTTGGCCACTCTTCTTATTTCTTTTGATGTATAGACATGAGTATTTATTCCTTTTCTATCTCCATTCTCAATATGCTCAATTCCTCTTGGCTCCCCAAAATAAATACCTCCGGTTAGCTCTCTTACAATTAAAATATCTAATCCAGAGATAATTTCTGGCTTTAAAGTTGAAGCACTCACCAACTCTTCAAAACATATGGCTGGTCGCAAATTGGCAAACAATCTCATTTCTTTTCGTAGTCTAAGCAAAGCTCTTTCTGGCTTTTTAGAAAATTCAACATCATCCCATTTTGGTCCTCCAACAGCGGCCAACAAAACAGCATTACTATCCATTGCTTTAAATAACACTTGATCTGTTAAAGGCGTTCCATTTTCGTCAAAAGAAGCTCCGCCAACTAGTTCTTCTGAAATCTCTAAAGAAAGTTTTTTGTTAGTATTAAACCAATCAATGACCTTTTTAACTTCGGCCATAATTTCAGGGCCTATTCCATCTCCTGCTAATAATAGAATATTTTTTTTAGGCATTAGTAAAGCCAAGGTGTTAAATTTTTATTATTTTCAATGAAGGTTTGAATTTTATTTTCTTTTTTTAAAGTTAAAGCTACATCGTCATACCCATTTAAAAGACACTCTTTTCTAAATGGATCAACATCAAATTCGAAAGGCTGATTGTCTCCTTTTGTAATTTTTTGCTCATCTAGGTTAACTTCAATCGCAACTTGTTTTTCTGATAACGCTGCTAATTCTTTAATTTTATCTTCGGGTAACACGATTGGTAAAATACCGTTTTTAAAACAATTATTAAAAAATATATCTGCAAAGCTTGGAGCAATAACTACTTTAATTCCAAAATCTAATAACGCCCAAGGAGCATGCTCTCTTGAAGAGCCACAACCAAAATTTTTTTCTGTTATTAAAATTTTTGCTTGATCGAATGGCTTCTTATTTAAAATAAAATCTGGAATAGGATTACCTTCATTATCGTATCTCATTTCAAAAAATAAACTTTTTCCTAATCCTGTTCTTTTAATAGTTTTTAAAAACTGTTTAGGAATAATCATATCTGTATCTACGTTAATAATAGGAAGATATGCGGGAATACTTTTTATATTTATAAATTTATCCATTATAAAAACTTTCTTACATCTGTTAACTTACCATCTAAAGCTGCTGCAGCTGCCATCGCGGGACTCATAAGGTGAGTTCTTCCTCCTCTACCCTGTCTGCCTTCAAAATTTCTATTAGATGTTGATGCACATCTTTCTTGCGGTTTTAATTGATCTGGATTCATACCAAGACACATTGAACATCCGGGCTCTCTCCATTCTAATCCAGCATCAATAAAAATTTTATCTAAACCTTCCTCTTCAGCTTGTTTTTTTACAATACCAGAACCTGGAACTACATAACCTTGAATGTTTTGATGAATTTTTTTTCCTTTTAAAATTTTTGCTGCTGCTCTCAAATCTTGTATTCTTCCATTAGTACATGAACCGATAAAAACTTTATCAATTTTAATTTCAGATAATTTTTCATTAGGTTTAAGCCCCATGTAATTTAATGCTCTAAGCATTGAATTTTTCTTATCTTGGTTTTGCTCTAGGGCAGGATCAGGTACATTTGCATCGATTGGCAAAACATCTTGTGGACTTGTTCCCCAGGTTATAGATGGAGCTATATCTGCAGCATTTATGCTGATAATTTCATCAAAATGAGCTCCCTCATCTGACTTCAATGTTAACCAATATTTAGTAGCTTTATCCCAATTTTCACCTTGAGGAGCCATTGGTTTTCCTTTGATAAATTCTACTGTTTTTTCATCTGCAGCTATAAGACCAGCTCTAGCTCCAGCTTCGATTGACATATTACAAATCGTCATTCTTTCTTCCATTGATAGATTACGAATTGTTTCTCCTGTGTACTCTATTACAAATCCAGTTCCGCCAGCGGTTCCAATTTTTCCAATAATATTCAATATGATATCTTTTGCCGTAACTCCCAAAGGTAGTTTTCCATTCACATCAATTTTCATATTTTTAGATTTAGATTGAATTAATGTTTGTGTCGCTAATACATGCTCAACTTCTGAAGTACCAATTCCAAAAGCTAAAGCTCCAAACGCACCGTGAGTTGCTGTATGGCTATCACCACAAACAATGGTCATGCCTGGTTGAGTAAATCCCTGTTCAGGACCGATAACATGCACAATTCCTTGTCGGATATCTGTTAGCCCATAAAAATCAATACCAAAATCTTTACAATTTTTTTCTAATGTTTCTACTTGTATTGCAGATTCTTTATTTTCAATTGGTTTTGAACGATCCGTAGTTGGTACGTTATGATCAGCTACAGCTAAAGTAAAATTAGGAAATTTTACTTTTCTATTATTCATTCTTAAACCTTCAAAAGCCTGTGGACTTGTAACCTCGTGAACTAAATGACGATCAATATATAATAGGCAAGTCCCATCCTGTTGTTGATCAACAAGATGACTATCCCATATTTTGTCGTATAATGTTTTTGGCATTACCAAAGACTCTTATTTTTGATCTTCTTGCTTAGATTCTTTTTTTTCTGTGACTTGACTAGTGCCTTTTTCTACTTCAGCTGCAACTTCCTCAATGACAGATTTTTTAACTGCTTCTTCT
Organism: Candidatus Pelagibacteraceae bacterium; assembly: GCA_038121265.1. Taxonomy (GTDB): domain Bacteria; phylum Pseudomonadota; class Alphaproteobacteria; order Pelagibacterales; family Pelagibacteraceae; genus IMCC9063. The sequence goes on from JAYONI010000010.1 coordinate 4,878, forward strand.
TTAGCAACATCTAAACCAATCTTTTTTTTAATTTTTTCATTAATACGAGCTGATTTACCACTTCGATCTCTTAAATAGTATAATTTTGCTCTTCTTACTTTACCGGATCTCATTAATTCGATGGAATCTATATTTGGGCTATATAGTTGAAAAACTCTTTCAACTCCCTCTCCAAAAGAAATTTTTCTTACTGTAAAAGATGAATTAATACCTCTATTTTTTTTAGCTATACAAACACCTTCGTAAGCCTGTACCCTTTGTTTTTTTCCTTCAACAATTCGCACATTTACTTTAACAGTATCGCCAGGATTAAAATCCACTAATTTTTTATTTTCTCGTAATTTCTTAATCTGGTCCTTGTTTATTTCATCAATATTTTTCATCACTAAATTCATTCTAATTATTTTTTTTATTATATTTTTGCCATAAATCTGGTCTTCGGCGCTGTGTTATACTCCTGGACTGCTCTAAACGCCAGTCCTTTATTTCCGCATGATTACCCGATAATAGAACATCTGGCACAGCAATTCCCTCCCAATTTCTTGGCTGAGTATATTGAGGATATTCTAATAAATTATTGTTAAATGTTTCTTCTTCTAAAGATTTTTCTCCACCTAGTACTCCTGGTAAAGTTCTTAAAATAGCATCTAGCACAACAATGGCTGCACTTTCTCCGCCGGAGAGAACATAGTCTCCAATACTAATTTCTTGGATATTATTTTTTTCTATGACTCTCTGATCAACACCTTCAAAATGTCCACATAAAATATTTATGCCTGCTTGTTGAGCAAATTGCTTTACTAATGAAGTATCTAGCTTGTCTCCTTTAGGGGAAAGATAAATAATTGGATTATCATTTTTATTTGTTTCAATACAATTATTTACAACATCTGGTCTCATTAACATCCCGCTCCCACCACCAAAAGGTTTATCATCAACAGAACCATGCTTATCTATTGCAAAATCTCTTATATTTATCACATCTAATGACCAAATTTTTTTTTCTCTAGCTCTTCGATACATTCCAATATCTAAGAGGCCAGGAAAAAATTCTGGATACAATGTAAATATTTTTGCAGCAAACATTTATTTTATTTATATTTTTTCCTATTCTTTTTTTTCTTCTGGTGCCTCTTCTGCTG
>JAYONI010000010.1:6119-14987 GCA_038121265.1 Candidatus Pelagibacteraceae bacterium
GCTTCCTCTGCTGGAGCCGCCTCAGCTACTGGAGCTTCTTCTGCTGCTGGAGCTGCTGCTGCTGCCTCAGCTGCTTTTTTTGCTTCTTCTGCTGCTTTTAATTTTTCTTGAGCTTTCTTTTTAGGTTTTGCTTTAATTGGATTATTTTTTTGAGCTGGCATTGGAATAATATTTTCCTGACCTAAAAATCTTGCAACTCTGTCCGAAGGTTGCGCTCCTTGAGAAAGCCAATATTTAATTCTATCGGTATCAAGATTTAATCTTTCTTTTTTATCTTTTGGTAATAATGGATTAAAAAAACCAACTTTCTCTATGAACTTACCATCTCTTGGTCTTCTTGAGTCTGCAATTACGATTTTATAGAAGGGTCTTTTTTTTGCACCACCTCTAGACATTCTTATTTTTAACATTTGTTTCCTTTCTATTTTAAGTTATTTAAAAACTCAGGAGGAATGCCGTCCATTCCTTCGAGTGCGCCCCTGCCGCCTTTAGACATTTTTTTCATCATATTTGTCATCATTTTTTGTTGCTTCAGAAGCTTGTTTACCATTGAAATGTCTGTACCTGAGCCATTTGCAATTCTTTTCTTTCTTGATCCATCAATAACTTTTGGATTGTCTCTTTCCTTTTCGGTCATTGATAAAATAATAGCTTCTTGTTTTGCAAGAATGCTCTCATCAAGATTAGATTCATCAATCTGTTTTTTCATTTTGGAAACGCCTGGTAACATACTCAACACTCCACTCATGCCACCAATTTTTTTCATCTGTCTAATTTGTTTTAAATAATCATTAAATCCAAAAATTCCTTTTTTAAAATTTTCCTCTAATTCCTCTATTTTTTCCTGTTCTAAATCCTCAGATACTTTTTCAACAAGAGAAACAACATCTCCCATGCCAAGAATTCTATTTGCAATTCTGTCAGGGTGAAAAACTTCAAGTTCATTAATACCTTCTCCTGTACCAAGAAATTTAATAGGACAGCCCGTAACCGATCTCATACTTAGGGCTGCACCACCTTTTCCATCTCCGTCAATTCTTGTTAAAATAATAGAGCTTAAAGATACTGTTTTTTTAAATTCCGAAGCTATGTTTACTGCGTCTTGACCGGTTAATGAATCCGCTACTAAAATTATCTCGCTTGGATTTATTTCATTTTCTAATTGTTTTAATTCCATCATCATTTGCTGGTCAATTTGCGTTCTACCAGCAGTATCAAAGAAAATAATATCTTCTCCTGACAAAGCTGCAGCATTCATCGCTCTCTTGGAAATCTCTAATGGAAATTGTCCTTCAATAATTGGCAATGTTTTTATAGAATTTTTTTCTCCTAAAACTTCGAGTTGCTTCTGAGCAGCTGGACGATAAATATCCAAACTGACTAGCATACTTTTTTTGGAGTAGTTCTTTTCAATATATTTAGCCAGTTTGGCTGTCGTTGTAGTTTTTCCTGAACCCTGAAGGCCAACTACTAAAATTTTGACTGGAGGAACTGCATTTAAATTTATTTCTTTTTTTTCGTCACCAAGAATACTTACTAATTCATCAAACACTATTTTCACGATCATCTGACCAGGAGTGACTGATTTCAGAACTTCTTGTCCTATAATTTTAGGTTTAACATTGTTGATGAAATCTTTTGCAACAGAAAGAGACACGTCAGACTCCAGTAAAGCCTGCCTTATTTTTCTTAGTCCTTCATCTGCTTGTTTTTCATCTAACCTGGTGATCCGGTTAAAAAACGAAAAAGCACTTTCAATTTTATCTGTTAAACTTTCAAACATAATTTTTTTCTTTCTCCCAACAACAATTGCACTAGTGGGCGAATATCGCTGACTAGTGTTGATCTCCTCCGCAGAGGACACCACAAAATTGTAGTAATTTGTGGAAGTGGGCTGAAGCTATATAGTAATAATTTAAAAGTCAAGGAAACTGGGGTATGAGTAAAAGAATATGAATTTAAAAGGATATAAAATGGATGGATTAGGGAATGATTTTTTGATCATAGATCAAAGAAAAAACCCTATCAATTTATCTGAAGATCAAATTAGGCATTTAGCTAATAGAAATAATATAGGATTTGATCAATTAATTTATATTCATAGTGGCAAAGGTGCCATTCCAGATATTCATTTTTTTAATTCAGATGGAGGTGAAACTTCAGCATGTGGAAATGGCAGTAGATGTATTTCATATTTACTAATGAAAGAAAACAATACAGACAAAATTTCTATTCAAACAAAAAGTGGAATTTTACATAGCTCTTTGTCAGGACCTCAAAATATTACCATTGATATGGGTGAGCCAATTTTTCACTGGAGTAAAATTCCTATCGCCAAAGATGAAAATATCAAAAATATAACAATTAATGTACCAGGTCATGGATCCTTCACAGGATATGCTCTAAGCGTAGGCAATCCTCATTTCATTATTTTTCAAGAAATTTCAAAAGATGAATTAAAAATTATTGGTCCATTAATAGAAAATCATGAATTTTTTCCTGAAAAATGTAACGTGACTTTTGCAAAAGTAGTAGATCAGGAAAATATTAAAGTAAATGTATGGGAGCGAGGAGCCGGTTTAACTTTAGCCTGTGGAACTGGAGCATGCGCTACTCTCGTCGCATGTGCAGATAAGCAACTAACTAATCGATCGGCAGATGTACATTTTAGCACTGGATCTTTGAAAATTGAATGGAAGCCTAATAATAAAATTTATATGAGCGGTCCTGTTTCCAATATTCAAGCAATTGAAATTGAAATTTAACATATGAGTTTTTTTAAGAACCTAAAAGAAGGATTATTTAAATCTTCAAAAAATTTAACGGAAGGAATTGCTGGAATTTTTACCAAAAAAAAAGCTGGTGATGACTTGCTCAATGATCTTGAGGATTTAATGATACAATCTGATTTTGGTGTATCTGTAGCTGAAAAAATAAAAAAAAATATAGCTGATAAAAAATACACAGAAGAAGAATTGCAAAAAGAAAATTTCAATAAAATTTTTTCTAAAGAGATTGCAAGTATTTTAAAGCCACTAGAAAAAGAATTATTTAATGAGCATACTGGATTAAAAACAATTCTTGTCTGCGGCGTTAATGGTACAGGCAAAACCACCACTATTGGTAAAATTTGTAAATTATTAAATCAAAAAAATAAAAAAATTGTTGTGGGTGCTGCTGATACTTTTCGTGCAGCTGCAATTGATCAATTAAAAATTTGGTGTGATAAAACTAATACTCCAATTATTCAATCCGAGGTGGGATCGGACCCAGCCTCGGTTGCTTTTAAAACAGTTGAATATGCAAAAAATAATCTTTTAGATTTTTGTATTATTGATACTGCTGGAAGATTACATAATAAAAAAAACTTAATGGAGGAATTTGCAAAAATAATTCGTGTTATCAAAAAAATTGATGCTGACGCTCCCCAAGAAAGTTGGATTGTACTGGATGCTACCACAGGTCAAAATGCCATTAACCAGATAGAAGAATTTAAAAAATTTACAGATATTACTGGTATAATTATGACTAAACTTGACGGTACAGCTAAAGGCGGTGTGCTTGTTGCGATTGCTGAACGCTTTAATATACCGATTGTTGCTATTGGCGTTGGCGAAAAAGAAGATGATTTAAATCAATTTGTTGCCGAAGAATATAGTCAGGCTTTAATTCAATAAATAATTATTTTAAAGAACCAATAAAATTTTTGAGAGCAGTCAAAAGCTCACTCGTATATTGCATCATATGATTATCAAATTTTGGAAAATAGGATTGTTTCGGTTGACTTGCCTCAGCATAAAGCTTTTCGCCCATATAAAAAGGCACAAGTGTATCCATCTGTCCATGCATAATCAAAATGGGAGATTTGTTCATTTTAATTTTTTTAATGGATTGATACCGATCACGTAATAAAATACTTACAGGTAGATAAGGATAAAATTTTTTAGCCATGTCCACCATCGAAGTATACGGGGACTCTAAAATCACTCCTGCATAAATATCTTTTTTAGCAAGCTCCAGTGCAATTCCTGTACCCAAAGACTCGCCATATAAAATAATATCAGTTTTTTTTATATTTTTAGTCTCTAACCAGCGAATAGCACTAGCCGCATCTTGGTACAGACCTTGCTCCGTTGGCTTTCCAGCATTCCCACTAAAACCACGCCAAGAAATAATCAAAAAATTTAAATCTAATTTATCTAGTTCATTTAATTTATAAATTCGATTATTTAAATTTCCTGCATTGCCATGAAAAAAAACCAAAGTTTTATTTTGCTTGCTTTTAAATGAGTACCACGATTCAAGAGTAATATTTTTTTCCGAGGGAATTTTTACTTTTTCATAAGTAAATCGAATGGGTGTTAAATCATAACTATTAACATTAGGATGATACATGAATGTTCTTTGAAAAAAGAACATAAATAAAAAAATAACCAAATAAGAAACTATGATAAAAAAGAGAGAATAATAAAATATCTTCATTTAGAGAATTTTTTATTCGCTAAAAAGATCCCTGTCAAAACTAATGCTGCTCCAAAAAAATGAAAATAATGAAATACCTCTCCAAATAATATTAGTCCATAAATTGCTCCATAAATTGGCATTAAATACACTGTTAATCCTGTTAAAGAAGCTCCGATAAGCTGTTGTAATTTCGTATACATCGTAAAAGCCAATACTCCTGGAAATAAAGAAGCTAAAATCATGAATAGAATAAAAGTATTATTAAATTGAGTTGGAATAAAATAAAAATTTTCAATCATGTAAAAGGGTAACAAAATAATAGATCCGATAAGACCCATAATTGTAAATCTTGCAAAAATTGAAAATTTACTTTTCCAATTCACTAAATAAATTGAAAAAAAAGCCCAACTAATTGCAGCTCCCAAAATCCATAAATCTCCTAAAGTAAGATTTAAATGAAAAAAGTTTGACCAATTACCTTTGAAAATAATGAAAGAAACACCAGCAAAACTAGTAATTACGCCAATGAGCTGGATGGTGGAGAGTTTTTCTTTAAATAAAATACCTGAAAAAAGAACAATAATAATAGGAGCTAGAGCATAGATAATGCTCATATTAGTTACTGTCGTTGTTAATCCGGAGATATAAGGAAAAGCTCCACAAATGCCAAAACCGGTAAGTGCCAAAAATGTTAGCTTTGGTAATTCTTGCAAAATATATTCTTGGTTCTTTCTAATTTCTGAATACACAAAAGGTAAAATAATTAAACAAACAACTAACCATCTCCAAAAAGCAAGTGAAACTGGAGGAATATTTCCTAAAGCACCTTTGGCAATGGCAATATTACTCGTCATAAATATAGGCTGAATAAATAGTAATGAAAAATGAAAAAGACTTGGTTTTACTTTGCTCAAAGGTTGAAAAAAATTTTAGAATTAATCTTTATTTTCTTTTTTGTCGGTTAAACAATCATAAAGTTCAACACACATCATAAAAATAGATCCGGCCATGATTATATAAACTGGAAGAATATCTAACATGCTGATCATAGGAGATTTATTTAATGTAACTGTAAGTCCAAGTAAAAAAATTATTGCAATGGATGTTCCTATTACTCCTGCAACTTTATTTATCATTTTTTTCTCCTTTAACTTTGTTCATTAACCAGTTAGCAGTTCGTAACAATCTAGGATCATCAAACTTTTCGCCAACGATTTGAATTCCTAAAGGCAGATTATTCGATCCTGACAATAATGGCAATGATAATGCTGGCATGCCAAGATAGGTCCAAACTGTGCAAAATTCTGGACTACCCGTATATTTTAAACCTTTTGGAGCCACTCCCGTTGTAGAAGGAGTTAATACGGCATGATAATCATGAAAAACTTCATGAAATAATTCATAGAAATATTCTCTATTTTCACATGCTTCTACATACTGTTGTGCAGAATATTTCATTCCTCTCTCAATGGCTTCTACCAATTTCTTTCCTAATTTCTTTTTAGCACCCTTGTAATAATCTGAAAAACTATGAGCCATATCTGTTTCATGAATAATCTGATGATATTTAAATGCTTCTTTAAAATAAGATGGCTCATCAACTACTTTAATATTGTTTTTATATTTTTTTAAAAATGACTCAAAACTTTTTGCAGCATCTTTATCCATATTTTTCCAATGGTCTGTTTTAAAAAAAACAAAATTAGGTTCAAAAGGAGGTTCCTCTTGAGAAGTTTCAACTATATTTGCCACTGAATATGGAACGGTAGATGAGTCTTTCGTATCTCTTTTAACAATCTCTTTTGTGATCAAGGCTATATCTTCAATTGATCTTGCAAAAACTCCTACATGATCCAGTAGATGAGATTGTTTTAAAACTCCACTTCGTGAAATCAAACCGTAGGTAGGTTTATAACCTATCACTCCGCAATATGATGCTGGTCTTATTACTGATCCATTTGTTTGTGATCCAATCGCTACTGGTGCCATAAAAGAAGCAACTGCAGCTGCAGATCCGCTAGAAGATCCACCAGGAGTTCTGCTTTCGTCATGAGGATTTGTTGTTTTTCCAGGATCAAAATAAGCAAACTCAGTTGTAACTGTTTTTCCCATCATTAAAGCACCGGATATTCTTAATAAATTTACTGCTTCGCTATCATTTTTGGTATGTTTACCAGTACGCAAAGGTGTTCCACATCCGGTAGGCATATCCTTAGTCCCAAAAATATCTTTAATGGCAATAGGTAATCCATGTAACGGACCAATAGGCCTTCCTAATTTTCTATAATCATCTGCCTCTATTGCTTTATCTAGAATATATTGAGGATCAAAATGAGCCCAGGCTTTTATTGTTTTATCAAATTTCTTAATTCTATCGATATAACTTTTTACAAGATCTTCCGAGAGTATTTCTCCTGACGAAATACCTTTTGATAACTCACTTGCTGATAAATAGCAGAGATCTTTCATAATAATAATTTTTAATTACCAAATAATTTTTCTGGTAACCAAGTTGCCAATCCCGGGAAGTTATATAAAATTATCATTGCAAAAATAACAATTGCTAAGAAAGGCATAATTCCTTTGAAAATATCCATTAGCTCTACATTTTTCTTTTGTACACCTTTTAAGTAATAAGCGGACATCGCCATTGGAGGTGTTAAAAATGAAGTTTGTAAATTTAAAGCAATCAACATTGCAAAGAAGTAAGGATCAATTCCAAATGTTTTTAATAATGGCAAAAAGATAGGTACAAAAATAATTAATATTTCAGTCCACTCCAACGGCCAACCAAGCAAAAATATAATGACTTGAGTGATAACTAAAAATTGCCAAGGTTCGATATCAATTGATTTAAAGAAATGTTCAAAGATTTCATGTCCACCAAGATAAGAGAATATAGATGCAAATGTCCAGGATCCGATGAATAACCACATAATCATCGCAGATGTTTTAGCAGTTAAAAAGACAGACTCTCTAAAAGATTCCCATTTGAGAGTTTTGTAAAAATATGCCATCACTAAAGCACCGAAGGCACCAATCGCAGCTGCTTCAGCAGGTGTTGCAATACCTGCTAATATAGTTCCTAATACTAAAAGTATTAAAGTAAATAATGGTAAAAAAGAAACTAGAACTTCTCTTATAATTACTGAAGTTTCTGGAATCTCCTCAGCTTTTGGTTTTGGAGCTACTTCAGGTTTCAGAATAGCTAAAACGATTGCATAGATAATATAAAGAGATGCTAGCAATAAACCTGGTAACATCGCTGCAGCAAATAATCTTAACGGAGAAAGTTGTGCAATAACCGCATACACAATAAGCATGATGCTTGGGGGAATTAAAATACCTAAACATCCTCCCGCACAAATAACTCCTGATGCAAATTTTTTATCGTAACCATGCTTTACCATGGCTGGCCAAGCTAATAATCCCATTAAAGTAACGACCGCACCAATAATACCTGTCGCAGTAGAAAATAAAGTACATGTTACTAAAGCCGCAACAGCCATCGAAGCTGGCAGCCTATGAGACGCTAATCGGATCGCAAAAAATAACTTGGCAACAATACCTGCTCTCTCAACAATATAACCCATAAATAAAAATAAAGGGACTGCTGTTAAAACGTGATTGTCCATAACCGAATAAGTATTTTGAACAACAAGATCAAAAACCCTGTTATCAAATATTGTATTCATCGTTTCTGGATTGTAATAAGCGTAATATCCAAATCCTACACCCATTGCTAATAAAGTGAATGCAATAGGAAAACCGAGTAAGACAAGGAATAAAAATATTCCCATCATGAAGAGAGCTACTTCTGGATTAGTTAAACCAAACATTAGATTTTAATTTCTTCTCCTTTTTCTGCTTTCTTCATTAAAATTTTCTCTGTCTCTTCAACATCTGCTAATCTTTCTGGCCATTTACCTGTTTTGATAGCAATAACACATCGAGCTACTTCGCTCAGTCCTTGTAAAATTAACAAAAATCCAGCCGTAGGAATTAATGTTTTAATCATATAAATTTGAATTTGTGCTGGACTATTCCAACTTGTCTCGAAAGATTTCCATGCATTACCAGCATAATCTATTCCTGCAAAAGCTAGGGCAAATATCCCTGGAAAATAAAATAAAAAATACAAAACAAAATCTATTGAGGCCTGAGTCTTAACTGAAAATAGTCTATAAATAACATCTCCTCTTACATGAGCTTCGGTAGCCAAAGCATAGGCACCACTCATTAAAAAGAGAGCTCCGTACATTTGCAAACTAAAATCAAAATTCCACAAAGTTGGATTATTAAAAATATAAGCCATGGTACACTCGTACACTGTACCTAAACACAATATGACAATACACCAAGCAAACCCTTTGCCTACCCAGGTGCTTAAAGATTCACAAAATT
>JAYONI010000011.1:0-13826 GCA_038121265.1 Candidatus Pelagibacteraceae bacterium
GGTACAATATTCATTTTTAAGAGATTAAAAATAGTATCCTTTGCATTTAAAGAACGTCTTCTATTTTCTGTATCGTCTAATGTTAATAAAATTTGACCTATTTTAATTTTTTTCTTTAAGAATGATTTTTTAAAAAGATTCATTAATTCAATCTGACCTACAGCGGCAACTGCTTGAAATTCATTTAATTTTAGTTTTTTTTTATTTTTTTTTAAAAATTTACATCCTAAAGCGATAGCACCTGAGGTGACTATTATAACTTGAATTTTTTTTTGTATTAAAAAGAAAACATCTTCAATTAATTTATCTACCCAATTAGTTTTTAAGTTACCTGATTCATTAATTAATATGGAAGAACCAATTTTAATTACTATTTTTTTTGAATTAAGAATCTCCATTATAAAAACCTCAGTACTTCCTTAATATTTTGTTTCTTTAATATAGATATTTGAAAAAATTTTTTTTTATAAAATTTTTTAAATTCTTTAATTTTATTATTTTTTTCCTCTTCAGTTAGTAAGTCTATTTTATTAAATACAACAATTTCTTTTTTTTTAGTAAGCTTTTCACTGTATTGTTTCAATTCTTCTCTAATAATCTTGTATTTATTCACTAAATCATCTTCATTGATGTCAATTATATGTAGTAAACTTTTACATCTTTCTACATGCTTTAAAAACTTATCACCTAATCCCACTCCTTTATGGGCACCTTGAATTAAACCAGGAATATCAGCTATCACAATTTCTTTGTCATCAAATTGTACTACACCTAAATTTGGTTTGAGTGTTGTAAATGGATAGTCTGCGATTTTTGGCCTTGCCTTAGTTGAAATAGTTAAAAAACTAGACTTACCTGCATTTGGAAAACCTATGAGCCCGACATCTGCAATAATTTTAAGCTCAAGCCATACAGATATTTCTTCTCCCAATTTACCTTTGGTAAATTTTCTTGGCGCCCTATTTGTGGAGCTTTTAAATTTAGTATTTCCCACACCTCCTTTTCCACCTTTGGCCAAGATAAATTCTTCATTTTCTTTAGTGAAATCATAAATTAATGTTTTTTTATCTTCAGCATATACCTGAGTGCCAAGGGGTACTCTTAAGTATAAATTTTTTCCTCCATGACCAGTCTTATTGTTAGATCCTCCTTTATCACCATTTTCAGATTTAAAATGTTGTGCAAATCTAAAGTCGATTAATGTATTAAGGCCATTAACAGCTTTTAAAATGACAGAGCCACCATCTCCACCATCCCCACCATTTGGACCACCATATTCAATAAATTTTTCTCTTCTAAAGCTGGCTATTCCATTGCCACCGTCTCCAGCCTTAACAAAGATTTTAGCTTGATCTAAAAATTTCATAATAAAAAAATATGTAAAATGTTAATTCTTTAAATAAAGAATTATTTAATTTAGTGAGGGATAACTGAAATATATTTTTTTCCAAACTTTTTAGTCTGAAATTTTACTCGTCCGCTTACCTTGGCGTATATTGTATGATCTTTACCCATACCAACATTTAGACCTGGATACATTTTTGTTCCTCTTTGTCTAAGAATGATGTTACCTGGAATTACGACTTGCTCGCCGTATTTTTTAACTCCAAGTCTTCGACCAGCACTATCTCTTCCGTTTCTAGTTGATCCGCCTGCTTTTTTCGTTGCCATAGTAAAATCTTATATCAGTTATTTTGTAGTTTTTTCAACCGTTTTATTTTCTTTATCTTCTTTAGTTTTAACAGTTTCTTTTTTTTCTAAACTTGCTTCAGATAATAATTTTCCATTTTTTCCAAAAATTTTCATGATTTGAACTACAGAAATTTGTTGTCTGTGGCCTTTTTTTCTTCGAGAATTTTGTCTTCTTCTTTTTTTAAAAACAATAACAGTTCTATTTTTAGTTTGATTAAGGATTTTTCCTTGGACTTTTGCTCCTTCAACAATTGGTTCTCCGATATCAATTTCATTATCTTTGTTAGTTAATAAAACCTGATCAAACTCAACTACTTCACCCTCGTTAGTTGATAGTTTTTCTAACCTAAGCTTATCATTAGCTGAAACTTTATATTGTTTGCCACCTGTGTTTATTACTGCGAATGTCATTATTTATCCTTTAAAGTAGGGGCAATATATCCAGCAAGGTTATCATGTCAAGTTGATAGATCTTAAAAAACTAAAAATTATCCTTGAGTTTCCTCAATTTTATGAAGACTTCTATGTCAGAGCTATTTTCTAGACTTAGTTTTTTTCTTATTTCCCTATTATCACAACGTAAAAAAATATTGGTATCTATTTCATTTTTAATAGTCGTTGGAATAGTAGACAGATTTTTTGATCTAAGTGTTTTTATTTCATTAATTCTTTTTTCAAGCATCTTATTACTTGGATCATATGCTATACAAAATTTTGCGTTTGAGGTTGTATATTCATGGCCGCAATAAATTACTGTTTCTGCCGGTAGCTTTTTAATTTTCATTACTGAGTGAAACATTTCTTCATAACTTCCCTCAAATACTCTTCCACAACCCAAAGAGAAAAGAGTGTCACCAACAAAGGCAATTTTACTTTTAGTAAAATGAAAAAAAATATGACCAATTGTATGCCCGGGAACATGATGAATTTTAATTTCTTCATTTCCAAACATCCACGTCTCTTGGTCTTTTAATGTTATATCAATACCAGGTATTCTAGATTTGTCTTTTTCAAAACCTACAATTTTACATTTATATTTTTCTTTTAATTGTAAATTACCATCTACGTGATCAGCATGATGATGTGTGTTTAAAATATAATCAACTGTTAACTTATTTTTTGTAATAAAATTATCTAATGCATTAAACTCAGCTGGGTCAACAATGCATGTTTTTTTAGTATCAGGATCAATAACAAAATAGCTGTAGTTATCAGATAAACATGGAATTAAATTTACATTCATTTTTTTTTTGTATTATAATAATTAGCATGTATCAAGATTTTAATAATTTAAGCGATTTTTACAAAACGAATATTGGTCTAAGTCTAAAAAACTTAATATTAGAAAAAATTAAAAAATATGTTTTTTTGTATGATCATGAGCATGTAGGATTTTTTGGTTTTTCAGAACCGTATTTGGATTTAGTTAAAAATAAGAAAATAAAAGTTTTTAATTTTTATTCAGCTAAGTTAGGAGTATCAAAAAATAATTCTAAAGAAAATTCTTTAAATATCTTACATGACGAAGAGCAATTACCTGCAGAAGATTTATTTTTTAATCATTTAGTTGGTGTTCATTATATTGAAAATACTAGTAATTTAAAAAAAACTTTAAGGGAATTATGGAGAGTTTTGGCTCCAGAGGGAAAAATTTATCTTATTATTCCAAATAAAAAATCTTCATGGTCTATGTCTGCGAGTAGTCCATTTTCATCAGGATTTGGATTTTCGAAAAAACAAATTTCTAATTTACTAGAAGAAAACTTTTATGACATTCAATTTATTGATAGGTTAGTATACTTCCCGCCCTGGAAGCTAAAAATTTTATCCAATCATTATTTATTATTTGAAAAATTAGGATCTTATTTTTGGCGTTTTTTTAATGGAGTTTATTTATGCGTTGCCAAAAAAAGAATTTATTCAACTACTTCCTTAAAAGCTTCGGGCATTTTAAGAAAGACTAAAGTTATTAGTAGATAAATTTTATTTTTGAATTAAAAATATTCCTAATTCAGAAACTAGATTTTTAATTTCTAAATTACTTTTTTGAATATCACTTATTTTTTCTGAAGATACCGATATAGATTTTACAATCCTAATATTATCCAATGCACAAAGATTATAAAAATCTTTGATAGTGCACATATGAAGATTGGGCGTATTATACCATGTATAGGGTAGGGTTTTCGTGACTGGCATTTGACCCCCAATGAGAAGACTTAAACGAACTTTCCAATAACCAAAATTAGGAATGGTTACTATGGCATTTTTAGCAATTCTTAATAATTCATTAATTACTTTTCGTGGATCATAAAATTGTTGAAGTGATTGATTTAAAATTGCAAAGTCAAAAGATGTATCTGGATAGTTTATGAGATCTTTTTCTGCATCTCCCTCGATAACAGCTAGTCCTTTAGCTACACTTTCTTGTACTTTTATTTGATCGATTTCAATTCCACGACCATCAACTCTTTTATTTTTCTTTAGGTGTAATAATAATGATCCATCGCCACAACCAACATCAAGAACTCTTGAATTAATATCAATTAAACCAGCAAGAACATCATCTTCAATTTTCATTTTTAAATTCCTCGTAGGTTGAGTCTATAAATCCTTTTAATGTATTAAAAAATGCAGGTTCATTTACTAAAAAGGAGTCATGTCCATTATTTGTAACAATTTCAACAAAACTTACTTCTGCACCAATCGCATTTAAGGCAATAACTATTTTTTTACTTTCTGATGTTGGATAAAGCCAATCAGTCGAAAAAGATATAATACAAAATTTAATTTTAGATCCTTCAAAAGCTTTAGCTAAATTACCATTATTTTGTTTATATAAATCAAAATAATCCATAGCTCTTGTAATATAAAGGTATGAGTTAGCATCAAACCTATCAACAAAAGAATAACCTTGATATTTTAAATAGCTCTCAACTTCAAAATCTGCATCAAAAGAAAATTTTAAATCACCTTTTTCCTGTAATTTTCTTCCAAACTTATTTTGTAGACCTTGTTCAGACAAATAACTTATGTGTCCAGCCATTCTTGCAATAGCTAAACCTTTTCTGGGAACTCTTCCTGATGATATATAATTTCCACTATCCCACTCAGGATCAGCCATAATTGCCTGTCTAGCTAATTCATTAAATGCAATATTTTGAGCAGAATGACTTGCAGCACATGCAATAGGGATTGCAGAATAAGTTCTTTCTGGAAATAATGTACAAAATTGTAAAGCTTGCATTCCACCCATAGATCCACCCAATACTGCTAGTGTTTTTTTTATTCCTAATAAATCCAAAAGATGAACTTGAGCAGTAACCATATCCTTTATGGTCACTACAGGAAAATTTAATCCATAGGGTTTGTTGGTAGATGGGTCAATTTCTTTAGGACCTGTTGTACCCATACATCCACCAAGAACATTAGCGCAAATAACAAAATATTTATTTGTATCAATAGCTTTATTTTTTCCTACAGTAAAAGTCCACCATCCTTCTTTTGAGGTTACAGTATTAGTTTCGGAAACAAATTGATCACCAGAAAGAGCATGAAAAACTAAAATAGCATTTGTTTTCGTCTCATTTAATTTGCCATAAGTTTCGTAGGCAAGATCAAAACCTTTTAATACAGTTCCACAATCTAATTGAAGGTCTTTGTCTATTCTGACTTTTTTTATATTTTCAAAATTTAAATTCATTTTTTTAAAACTATACTTATCGTATAGTTTCCCTTTTTAGCAGTTTGATCGCTCGCAATACGGTTAAATCAGCGCTCGCTAGTTGTACTAAATGCTAATTTTATTGTCAAACTCTGCCTGATTTTTTGATAAAGAATAATAACTATTGTATTAAAGCGGATATTTTAAAACATAATTAAATGAATTTACCTAAAGCAAAAAAAATAGATATTCAAAAATATGAAGGAGGCTTATCTAAGCTTGCCAATATAACGGATGCTATTAAATTATCTGCTAATGAATCTGCATTAGGCTGTTCACCTAATGCAAAAAAAGCATTTTATGATTGTCAAAGTTTTATTTCAAAATATCCAGACTCAAGTTCACAAATATTAAAAAATAAAATATCTGAAAAATTTAATTTAGATTTAAATAATATTATTGTTGGCTCAGGTTCTGATGAAATTATAAGTTTTGCTTGTCAGGCTTTTTTAAGTCCAGGAGATGAGGTGGTCGTCTCTGAGTTTGGTTTTTTAATGTACAAAATTTATTCTAAAATTAATGGAGCCAATGTCGTTTTTGCTAAAGAAAATAACTATAAAACAAATGTAAATACAATTTTAGATTGTATTAGTGATAAAACTAAAATGGTATTTATTGCAAATCCTAACAATCCAACAGGAACATTTTTAACCCAAGAGGAAGTTTTAGAATTAAGAAAAAAGTTACGTTCTGATATTTTATTGTTAATAGATGATGCTTATTGCGAGTATGTTACTAATAAAGACTATGTTTCTGGTTTAGATCTTTTTAAGAAAAGCTCCAATGTTTTGGTAACAAGAACATTTTCAAAAATATATGGTTTAGCAAATTTGAGAATTGGCTGGGGATTTGCCTCTAAAGAAATTATTGATGCATTATCAATTTTTAAACCACCCTTTAATATCACAGGACCGGCGGAGAGAGCTGCTGCTGCTGCTTTAGATGATGATGCTTGGTTAAAAAAAAATATAGAGCACAATACGTACTGGAGTAATAAAATTTTTACAAAATTATCTGAAAAAAATATTATTTGTAATTTGCCATTAGCTAATTTTTTTTTAATGAGGTTTGAAAACAATAAGCTAAATAGTGATCAAATTTTTGATGAATTTGCAAAAAATAAAATTATTTTAAGAAAAATGCATGCTTATAAAATTGATAATGCACTAAGGGTGACAGTTGGATCAAAAGAAGAAAGTGAACTTTTTATTCAACTTATAGATAAAATTTTATGATGTTTAAAAAAATTACAATTATTGGTTTTGGATTAATTGGATCGTCTATTGCTCGGGAAATTAAAAAGTATAAATTATCTAAGTTTATAAGCGCATGTGATACTTCGTCTAAACATCTTGGTGAAATAAAAAAATTAAAGCTTGCTGATGAAGTTACAGCTAATTTAAAACAATCAATAACTGGATCAGACTTAATAATTATAAGCACTCCTTTAAGTGCTTATAAGGAGATATTTGTAACCATAAAAAAATTTTCTAATAAAAAAGTATTAGTTACCGATGTTGGATCTTCAAAATTAGAAGTGGTACAAATGGGAGAAAAAATATTGAAAAATCATGCTTATTTTGTTCCAGCACACCCAATTGCTGGAACTGAACAGAGTGGACCAACAGCAGGATTTCTAAACCTTTTTAAAAATCGATGGTGCATTATTACTCCATGCAAACTTACCAATCAGCATAGTAAAAATAAAATAAAAAAACTTTGGGAAACATTTGGATCTAATGTTACGATAATGAATCCAAAAAATCATGACAACACAATGGCTATTACTAGCCATATACCCCATTTAATTGCTTATAATATTGTTGGAACTGCATCAAAATTGGAAACCAAAACTAAGTCTGAGGTTATTAAATTTAGTGCCAGTGGATTTAGAGATTTTACTAGAATTGCATCATCTGACCCTACCATGTGGAGAGATATTATGATCAGTAATAAAAAACAAATTTTATTTATGTTAAAAAAATTTAATCAAGATTTAAATAGTTTAAAAAAAGCAATTGAAGGAAATAATAAACAAAAATTATTTAATACATTTAAAACTACTAGGAATATTAGAACAAGAATTATTGAAGCGGGACAAGATATAAATCAGCCTAATTTCGGAAGAAAAAATTAGTTATAGATTGCTTTTTCTAACACTTCAGTGAATTGCATATTATTTAGTCCTGGCTCAATCAAATCTTTAAATTCAAATATAATTTCACCAGGATATTTTAAAAAGCTATTTTTGGGCCATACAGATCCTGTATTCAGCTTGATAGGTAAGCAAGGTATATTTAAACTTTGATAAATTCTGGATGTTCCTTTTTTTAAAGGCGGCATGTCTCCATATTTTACCCTAGTTCCTTGAGGAAAAATAATAAGAGTTCTGTCTGTATTTCGTATATTTGAAAAAATATTATCAAAAAAATTTAAATTAGATTTTGTTGTTTTGCCTCGATCTATGGAAACGTAATCAAGTTTTTTTAAATATAGCCCATATAATGGAATAGATAATAATTCTTTTTTAATAACAAAAATACAATCAGGAATAACTGTATTATAAACAAAGGTTTCAAACATAGATTGGTGAGCTGAGGCGATAAAAAATTTTCTATCTTTTGGTATCTTTTCTAATCCAATGAAAGTTACTTTAGTATTTAAAATAGTTTTAGTAAAAAAAATAAATAATTTTCCTAGTATATTAGATAATCTGCTTAAAAATTTTTTTCTTGGCAAAGCCAGCATTGGTAATGCAATGATACAACTTAAGATAATTATTAAGTAAATAATAAAATTAAATATTATCGAACGAATTAAATTCACAATATTTTTATTTGATAAGATCTTTAAGCTTTTGTCTAGGTCTTATAATTTTATATGATGATTTGTGAACTGCTAATTCACCTGCCAAGGGTCTTATATTGTAGGTAGATGAAAGTGATCTTCCATATGCTCCAACATTTGTGAAACAAACATAGTCACCTTGGTTTAATTTTTGGTACTTTTTATAGGTAATAAATCTATCGGTGCTTTCACAAATAGGACCCACAAATTCAATGAGATTACTTGATTTATTGTTATTTTTTCTCACAGGTATTACCTCGTGTTTTGCATCATATAACGCAGGTCTCATTAGATCATTCATGCCAGTGTCTAAAATAATGAAGTTAATATTTTTAGTTTGTTTTATGTATACTATTTTAGCAATCAGCAATCCTGTATTTGCTGAAATATATCTTCCAGGCTCGAAAATAATTTTTAAATGGTGATGGTTATTAAATTTTTCTACTAATCGAGCATATTTTGTTAAATTAAAAATCGTCTCTGATTTAGAGTAGGGTATTCCCATGCCCCCACCAATATCTAAATAATTAATATGAATATTGTTTTGTTTTAATTTTTTAAGAAATATATCAATTACTTTTAATGTTTTTTCAAAAGGATTCACTTCCTTTATTTGGCTTCCAATATGAACACTTATAGCTTGAATAGATATAAATTTATTTGATTTGTGTTTATTAAAAATTGCTTCACAGTCGCTAATACTAATTCCAAATTTATCACTTTTTTTTCCTGTTGATATTTTTTTATTTGTCTTGGCTGCAATATTAGGATTGACCCTTATTCCTATTGAAACTTTTATTTTTTTAGTTTTTGCTATTTTTATAATTTCATCTATTTCATTTTCAGACTCTGTATTTATTAATAATATTTTTTTTGATATTGCAAAACTCAACTCTTCTTTTGTTTTTCCTACTCCGGAAAAAACAATTTTGCTTGGATGAATTCCTGCTTTTAAAGCAAGCTGTAACTCTCCTAGAGAAACGACATCAGCACCAGAACCAAGATTTTTTAGTTTTTTTAAAAAAACAAGATTAGGATTAGATTTAACTGCAAAACATATAGTTGGATTAGTTGCAGAAAATGTATTCTTAAAATAATTAAAATTATTTTCTAGCTGCTTGAAAGAATAGAGATAGAAAGGAGTTGGATTTTTTTTTGCTATTTTTTCAATAGATGCATTTTCTAGATAGAGAAGATTATCTCTATATTTTAAAAAATTCATATTAATTACAAAAATTTGGTCTAACTATATTTTTTTCTTTATTTTCTTTGCTAATTTCACAACCTGGAGGACCTTTTTTTCCACACGAAAAAGTTACAATAGCTAAAGTTATAAAAATTAAAATTTTTTTCATTTAAATTCTTTCTTTAATTTCTTTAACATTTGTAAAACACTTTTAGTACCAGTGCCACCATAGGATTTTTTTTGATTAATCGAGTGTTTTAAATCAAAAATTTTCATAACATCAGATTTTATAGATTTATCTATTTGTTTTACAGTTTGAAAATCTAGTTCATCTAATCTTTTCTTTTGTTTTTCAGCTATATTCACTAGTTGTGCTGATTTTTTGTATGCTTCTCTAAAAGACATTCCATGTTTAACAAGATAGTCAGCAAAGTCTGTTGCTGTTGTGTATCCAGCTTGCGCTGCTTTATACATATTGTCTTTATTAGGCTTAATACCTTTAATGAGTTGGCAAGCTAATTTTAAATTAATGGAAAGTGTGTCAAATGTATCAAAAACACCAGCCTTATCTTCCTGCATATCTTTGAAGTAAGATAATGGGAGTCCTTTCATTGTAATTAATAATGAATTTAAATTTCCATAAATTTTTCCTGTTTTTCCTCTTATGAGCTCTGCGGAGTCAGGATTTTTTTTCTGTGGCATCATAGAAGATCCAGTAAGCATACTGTCTTCAATATTAATTAAGTTCACTAAGTCAGAATTCCAAATAATAATTTCTTCAGCTAATCTTGATAAGTGCATAGCGCAAAGACTAGAAGCAAATAAAAATTCAATTGCATAATCTCTATCAGCAACAGAATCGATAGAATTATTGGTGGGTTCTTTAAAACCAAGAGCTTTAGATGTAAAATGTCTATCAATATTGTACGAAGTTCCAGCTAACGCTCCAGATCCAAGTGGATTTTGATTTAAGTTATTAATAGTATTTTGAAATTTTTGATAATCTCTTTTAAACATTTCAACATAAGCTAACAAATAATGCGCAAATAATACTGGTTGAGCATTTTTCAAATGAGTGAATCCTGGCATAATTGTTGAAGTATTTTTATCTGCCAAATGTATAAATTCTTTGATTAAATTTTTAATTAGACCTTGAATTTCTTTACTAGATTTCTTGACCCATAATTTAAAATCAGTTGTGACCTGATCATTTCTAGATCTAGCTGTATGTAGATATCCAGCATCTAATCCAATAATTTCAAATAATCTTTTTTCAATATTTAAATGGATATCTTCATTTTTAATTTGAAATTTAAATTTATTATTTAAGATTTCAATTTCAATTTTCTTCAACCCTTTAATAATTTTTTGTGATTTTTTTTTATCAATAATTTTTTGCTTTGCTAACATGGTGCAGTGAGCAATGGAACCAGCTATATCTTCTTGAAAAAGTCTTTTATCTATATCAATAGAAGAATTTACAGCTTGCAAAATATTCGAGACATCTTGTTGCATTCTGCCACCCCAAATTGAGTTTTTTTTTGTTTTTTTCATTTAAAATACTATAATTATTAATGATGAATATTTTTTCAATTTTTTCAAAAAAGTTATTTATTTTTACTGCTTTGTTATTACTTATTACTAATTATGGTTTATCTCAACCAAATATACCGGTGCCTAGCAGGAATATTATTCTTCATGCAGAAACTAAAGATTTTCCAAAAATTGCATTATTAGATAAGAACAAAAATACAGAATATTTCATAAATTTTAATAACAAAATTACAGTGATTAATTTTTGGGCTACCTGGTGTGCACCTTGCAAAAAAGAAATGCCATCGCTTAATAAGCTAGTAGAAATTGTTGGAAAAAATAATATTCAAGTTATTGGAGTTAATGTTGAGGGAGTAACTTACGATAAAGCCAAGGCTTTTCTTGATGATTTAAAAGTTACAAATTTTGATACTTTTTTTGATAAAGATTTGCAATTAGTTAAGAAATTATCTCTACGAGGAGTGCCAACTACTTTACTAATTAATAAAGAAGGAAAAGAATTTGCTCGAGTTGTTGGATCGATAAATTTTGAGGATAGTAAATTTATTGATTGGATCAAGCAATTTTGATTATTTGCCGTAAATAAAAGCAAGAGCCATTAATATTACTATAGCGCAGAATTGAAGGAACACTCTTAATTGCATTAACTTATTACTTTTTCGTTTTTCCTCAATACCGCCACCTAAAAAAAAAGATTTAAGCCCTCGAAGTAAAACTACTAGAACGGCTAAAATAACGAGAATGCCAATGAAGCTAACTGTATTTTGATCCATAGATTATTAATTAACATAATAACTTTATAATGGTAGATAAATTCTAATGACATTGTCTTATGAGCAACTAGAACCAGATTCTCAAAAAGTAAAAAAAATTGTTATTTTATCCCATGGATATGGAGCTGATTGCAAAGACTTGATGAGTATTGCTGAGCATTGGAAAAGATTTTTACCAGATTGTTTGTTTGTTTGCCCCAATGCTCCAACAGTATGTCAAATTAATCCATCAGGTTATGAATGGTTTGATTTGATGCAAACTTCACAAGAAAAAATTTTACAAGAATTTCAAGATTCGCTAAAAAAATTTAATCAATTCATTGATACATTACTAGAAGAACACAATTTACAAAAAAAAGATTTATTTTTAATGGGTTTTAGCCAGGGAACCATGATGTCATTACAGATAGCTTTGTCTTATCATGAACCAATTGCAGGAGTGCTAGGTTATTCAGGAAAAATTTTTGATATTTCATTTTTAGAGAATAAAATTTTTTCTAAACCACCTATTATTTTATTTCATGGAAACGTAGATAATATTATTCCTTTAGAAGATATGTATAACACTTATGAATTTTTAAAAAAAAATTCGTTTGAAGTTGAAAATAAAGTTTTTGTAAATTGTGGTCATTCTATTACTCCAGAGGGATTGAGTTTAGGTTTAAATTTTATTAAGTCCAAAATAAATTAATTACCAAACTTTAACTTGAAGATCTGATAAAAATTATATAGTTTGAATTTATGATAGTAAGTCATGCAAATGAATTGCCATTAGAAAAATGTCCTGCGTTAGTTCTCAATGCTGACTACCGCCCTTTAAGCTACTATCCTTTATCCCTGTGGTGTTGGCAGGATGTTGTTAGAGATGTTTTTTTAGATAGAGTAAATATTGTATCGGAATACGATAGAGAAATACGAAGCCCATCTTTTTCTATGAAATTGCCGAGCGTTATTTCTTTAAAAACATTCGTTAAACCATCTGAGAATCCTAATTTTACAAGATTTAATGTTTTTTTAAGAGATAAATTTTCTTGCTTATATTGTGGTGATAAAAAAAATCTTACATTTGATCATTTAATTCCAAAATCTAAAGGAGGAATTACTTCGTGGGAAAATGTTGCAACAGCATGTACAAGCTGCAATGTAAAAAAAGGCAATAGGCTATCAAGCGAGTGTGGAATGTATCCCAAAATTAAGCCTTTTAAACCAACGGATGAACAACTCCACAAAAATGGAAGAAACTTTCCTCCTAATTTTTTACATCAAAGTTGGTTAGATTATTTATATTGGGATGTTCGATTAGAACCTTAATATTTATATTTTTTTTGAAATTTCTATAGCTGCCTTAGATCCGATTTTAATAAAAGCATCTAATAATCCATATGGACCATCTTTATCTGCTCCTTCTTCATAGGCGATATCTCTATGGTCTAGTTCATCTTGTCTAAATTTTTTAACCTTACTTAGTAATTCTTTTTCTGTTTTTTCATTATTTTTCAAATACTCAATTTGATCTAAATAATGTTTATCTATTACTTCTTCTACGGAAGCGGTGCATAACATGGCAGCTTTTTTCCCAAGCATTGCTGTTCCAAATCCTAGTGCTGTTCCTAAAAAATCCCACAGCGGAAGTAATAAGGTAGGTCTTATTTTTCTTTCAGCTAATTGTTGTTCAAAATATTGCAAATGTTCTTTTTCATGTTCTTTCATTTCTGACACTTTTTTTTCAAGATCGGGATCTCCCTTTAACAGTTGCAAAGCTAATAATTGACCATCATATATTTTGATAGCACCACGTTCACCTGCGTGGTCAACTCTAATCATTTCTTCAATTTTATTATTTTTTTTCATTTTTAAGAATGACCCAATACAACAATATTAATCCTGTATTTACAATAAAATTTATGGTCGCAAGAGAAAGCCCAAAAATTGTAAAACCAACTTCTTTGCAGGACACAACTCCTTTCGATTTGAGCTGATTGAGTAAATCTTTAGTAGTGTTTGCATTAATTTCATCTTTACAAGTACTTAATTCACTAAAAAAACCTTG
>JAYONI010000012.1:0-11138 GCA_038121265.1 Candidatus Pelagibacteraceae bacterium
ATGCTGTTACGATTGTTGCTACAATGGTTCTTGCTTCTATATTTTTTCATGGTGATACAAATATGATGATTTATCCTTTAAGTATTGGTGGTGCATGTTTGATTACATCTATTATTGGTACCTATTTCGTAAAACTAGGAAAAAAGAAAAATATTATGGGTGCTTTGTATAAAGGTTTTTTAGTTTCAGCAATTTTATCACTTATAGTCTTATATCCTGTAACTGATAATGTAATTGGTTTAAGTAAATCTTATTCTTTAAAAGGATTAAGTTTTAATGGTATGAGTTTATATATCTGTGGAGTTATCGGATTAATAATCACTGGGTTGTTAATTTGGATTACAGAATATTATACGGGTACTGATTATAGACCAGTTCAAACAGTCGCTAAATCATCTACTACTGGTCATGGAACAAACGTTATTCAAGGTTTGGCTGTTTCAATGGAGGCTACTGCTGTTCCAGCTTTAATCATTGTTGTTGGTATTGTATCGACAAATTTAATTGCTGGTTTATATGGAATTGCAATTGCTGTTACTACGATGTTAGCTTTAACTGGAATGGTTGTAGCTTTAGACGCTTATGGCCCAGTTACTGATAACGCAGGAGGAATTGCAGAAATGTCAAAACTTCCAAAAAGTGTTAGAAAAACTACAGACGCACTAGATGCGGTTGGAAATACTACTAAAGCTGTAACCAAAGGTTATGCAATCGGTTCAGCAGGTTTGGGAGCTCTTGTTTTATTTGCAGCTTACACTGAAGACATTAAGCATTTTTCTGCTCAAGCTGGTTCGTCATTAAAAGGTATAGTTGTAACTTTTGATTTATCCAATCCGTATGTTGTTGTTGGGTTGTTAATTGGAGGATTATTACCTTATTTATTTGCTTCAATGGGAATGCAAGCTGTTGGTCGAGCAGGTGGGGCAGTAGTTATTGAAGTTAGAAGACAATTTAAAAAAATGCCTGGCATTATGAAAAATACTCAAAAACCTGATTATAGACAGTGTGTTGATATTTTAACTAAAGCTGCAATTAAAGAAATGATCATACCTTCTATGCTTCCTGTTCTTTCTCCAATTGTTTTATATTTTGTTATCTATTCCTTTGCTGGACAAGTTGCGGCATTAGCTGCATTAGGAGCAATGCTATTAGGAGTTATTGTTACAGGTTTATTTTTAGCTATTTCAATGACCGCTGGTGGTGGAGCTTGGGATAATGCTAAAAAATATATTGAAGATGGAAATTTTGGTGGAAAAGGATCTGAGGCTCATAAAGCAGCTGTAACAGGTGATACAGTCGGAGATCCTTACAAAGACACAGCAGGACCTGCAGTTAATCCAATGATAAAAATTACAAATATCGTTGCTTTACTTCTTCTTGCTTTGATTGCATCATAAAAATAACAGTTATTTATTTTTATTAGCAAGATTTTCCATTCTTTTTCTAGTACTTGAAAGAATGTTCTTGAGTAGACTGTTGTCTATGCCTCTTGAAATTGTTTCATTGTCTTCAAATTGAATATTTTGCATTTGATCTTTATTTAAGAATACTTTTTTAGCTAGTATTCCTTTATTATCAAATTGAAGGATCAAAGTATTATTAGCGACAATTTTTTTTGTACCATAAATATTTCTTGTATCTCTTACTTCGAAATATATCCAAATATCTGAATTATTAAATTCTTTTAAAGGAGGTGGTCCTAAATTTTTTATTACATCATTTTTATTTATTGAACCTTCGTTTAAGGATTTTGCTTTATTGTCTAAATTTATAATTCCATGAACATTGTCCACTTTTTTGATTGAGCAAAAAGTAACTAAGGTGAAAATTATTAGAGTTAAAATTTTTCTGATAAAAAAATTCATTTAAAATTTGATATACATTAATTACTTTTAAATAATAACGAAATTTCTTACTAAATCATACTTTTTTACGAATAAATTCATTGATTTTGAACCAGATATTGATATTTAGATTTCAAATAAAAGGATATTAACAATGGCTGTACCTAAGCGCAAAACATCAAAGTCTAAAAAAGGAATGAGAAGATCTCATAGATCTGCAGTATTTAAAAATATTGTTGAAGATAAAAAAAGTGGTGAGTTTAGATTGTCTCATCATGTAGACATGAAAACTGGTTTTTATAACGGAAAACAAATTTTTAAACCAAAATCTTAATTTTTAATGAAACAATTCGAGCATACTATTGCACTAGATGCAATGGGAGGCGAAAACGCACCTGATAAAGTAATTGAAGGTTTAAAATTATTTTTAGATCAAGACAAAAATATTTTCTTTCTTCTTTTTGGTAAAGAGGAAGCTATTCAAAAATCTATATCTAAATTTCATATTCCAAAAGAAAATTATAAAATAATACATTGCGCAGAAGAAATTAAAGACAAGGATTCTGTACGAGAGGCAATTCGCACTGGAAAAGAAACAAGTATGTGGAAAGCAATAGATAGTGTCAAAAATTTAGAGTCTGATCTTATTATTTCATCAGGCAACACAGGAGCTCTATTGGTTATATCTAAACTTATTATTAAAATGATGGATGGTATCGACAAACCTGCAATTGCAGGACTTTGGCCAAATCTAAAAAAAACAAGTGTTGTTCTTGATTTGGGTGCAAATATTGAGTTCAATGAAAAAAATTATTTAGATTTTTCCAAAATTGCAGCTGAGCTTTATAGAGTCATTTTTGATGAATCAAATCCATCTGTTGGATTATTAAATGTAGGCTCGGAAGAAATTAAAGGACATGAAACATTAAAAAATGCTTTCACCCAAATATCAGATGCCAAAAATAATTTTATATTTAAGGGTTATGTCGAAGGCAATCAAATTAAAGATGGTAATGTAGATGTAATAGTCACAGATGGTTTTTCAGGTAATATTGCATTAAAAACTGCTGAGGGCACAGCAAATTATATAACTACAGAAATAAAAAATATTTTTTCAAATTCTTTTTTTGGTAAAATTTGTTATTTGTTTAGTTTTCCAATTTTTAAAAAAATTAAAAATACACTTGACCCAAGAAAATATAATGGTGGTATATTTTTAGGCCTGAATGCCCCAGTAATAAAAAGCCATGGTGGAGCTGATGCCTTAGCTTTTTACTATTCAATAAAATTGTCAGCTAAAATTTTACGTGGTAAATTAATATCTAGAATTAAAGAGAATTTTAAAGATCAAAATGGATAAACTGGCAAATATTACAAGACAAGATCTTTACGATTTAACCCATACTGAACTTGGAATACCAAAATCAGAATGTTCAAATTTTGTTGATGATTTATTTACTATCATTATTCAAAATTTAAAAAAAAAAATTAAAGTAAAATTGTCTTTATTTGGGGCCTTTAATATAAGAAAAAAAAATTCTCGAATTGGAAGAAATCCAAAAACAAAAGAGACTAAGGTAATTAATTCCAGATATGTAGTTACCTTTAAATCGTCTAAGTTATTATTAAAGAAAATTAATAAAGTATCCTAATGGCAGAGAAGGAGATTTCTGCCTTAAAAACTATCAGTGAGGTTGCAAAAGAAATTGGTTTAGTTGATGAACGAACTGGAAAAGCAAAAACGCATGTTATACGATTTTGGGAAAAAAAATTTAAACAACTTAAGCCTTCAGTAATACTTAATAAACATCGTTATTACTCAAATAAAGAAATACAAATTCTTAAGAAAATAAAGGATTTATTAAAAAATAAGGGTTTAACTATTAAAGGTGCCAATAAAGTTTTAGAGACTGAGTATAATGTTGACTATAATAAAAGTAACAATATAAACGCTCATACTAAAGTTAAAAATATTAAAAAAATAATTAAAGAAATTAAAAAAATTATATAATGGCAAAAAAATCACATGTTAAAGTTCGCTTAGTACCTGAAGAGAAGCCAGATAGTCCGTTTAATTACTACGTTAAAAAGCCTACGGCAGGAGATAAGGCTAAAGATAAATTAAAAATGAAAAAATACAATCCAGCAACTAGAAAACATGAATGGTTTGTAGAAAAAAAATTACCACCTCATAGCAAATAATTAAAATTTGCTTTTTTCAAATCTTATAAAGGATTTAATAATTGCTTTCCAAACGTTATCGATCAGATAGGACTCTAGTTTCTTTTTTCTTCCCTTGTTCTTTAATTTTTTTATCAAAGAATAGATTCTTTTTTTATCAATAATTTGATTTTTATTCTTATATTTAATTATATTTGTTACTTCCTTTTTTCTTAAGAAAAGTAAATGTAGAATTTGATTATCTATTTTATCAATATTTTTTCTAATTTTTAAAATAGAGTTTTTATTACTTGAAGGTGACAATTTAGCTTTTTTTAACATTTATATAAAAATGTATAAGACAACATGGATTTTATTCAACAAAAAAAACTTTTTAAAATTTGGAATTTATCATTATTTTTTTTATTATTTTTCCTTGTCTTAGTGGGAGGTTTTACTAGATTAACTGGATCTGGTTTATCTATTACAGAATGGGAATTATTTACTGGAATTTTTCCTCCATTTTCTCACGAGCATTGGTTAGAATATTTTTCTCTTTATAAGCAAATACCACAATATAAATTAATTAATTACAATATGACTCTTGAGGAGTTTAAATTTATTTTTTGGTGGGAGTATTTACATAGATTATTAGCAAGGTTTTTAGGGTTATTTTATTTAATACCTTGCATGTATTTTATTTTTAATAAAACAATTAAGGGAAAAAATATTATTTATTATTTGGCAATTTTTTTCTTGATATCTTTTCAAGGTTTTATGGGTTGGTACATGGTGTCTAGTGGTCTTGTGAACAATCCTGACGTAAGTCACTTTAGATTATCTATACATTTATTTATAGCAATTATTATATTATCGTTAATTTTTTGGTCTTATCTCAATAGTGATAATTTAGAATTAAAATTACATTTTAGTAAATTAAGCGCTTTTACTTATTTTTTTTTATTTTTAATTTACTGTCAAATTGTTCTTGGTGCTTTTACTTCAGGACTTGATGCAGGATTAATCTATCAAACTTGGCCACTAATGAATGCAAATTTTATTGCAGAAGAAATTACAATAAAAAGTTTTTTTTCATTAGAATTATTTAATGATAGAGCCCATGTACAATTTGTTCATAGATTAAATGCTTATTTTATAGTGATAGTTTATCTATTATTTTACTTTTATAATTTAAAAAAATTAAAAGATTATATTTTTAATATGAATCTCATTTTAATGGTTTTGATTATCCAGATAATTTTAGGTATTTTAACTTTACTGTCAGGAATAAATATCTACTTAGCTGCCACGCATCAGATAGCCTCCTTAATCCTTGTTTCATCAATAATACTGCTTATTTATAAGCTTAAAACCTAATTTCTGTTGTTGACAATTCAATAACCAGCAAGTATTTACCAGGTCTTTCATGACTGACTTTATTAAAAAAAACGAACTATCTAATAACTGGTTTCATATTGACGCTACAAATGCAGTTGTAGGTAGACTAGCCGCAGAAATTTCAAAAATTTTAAGAGGAAAGAACAAGACAACTTTTACTCCTCACATGTGTAATGGAGACTTTGTTGTTGTTACTAACGTATCTAAAATTAAGTTTACTGGAAATAAATTAAACGACAAAAGATATTATAGACACACAGGTCATCCAGGAGGAATTAAAGAAACATCCCCGAAATTACTTTTAGAGAAAAAACCAGAAGAAATTTTAAAACTAGCTGTAAAAAGAATGTTGCCTGGTGGTCCATTGGCAAAAAAACAGCTTACAATGTTAAAAATATATTCTGATGCAAATCATCCGCACACAGCTCAAAAATTAAAAGAATTAAATTTTGCATCGCTAAATAGAAAAAATACTAAAATAAATTAATGGAATTAAATCTTAAAGTTACAAAAGAATCTCATTACGCAACAGGAAAAAGAAAAGAATCTGTTGCAAGAGTATGGGTACTGAACGGTTCAGGAAAAATTTCGGTTAACGGCAAAATATATACTGAGTATTTTAAAAGACCCGTGCATCAGCTAGCTGTTGAAAAACCATTAAAAATTACAGACAAACAAAACTTAGTTGATATTATTTGCACGGTAAAAGGCGGTGGAATGTCTGGGCAAGCTGGTGCAGTCACGCATGGAATTGCTAAGGCACTTGTAGTCTCAGACCCAGCAATGAGAAAAGTTGTTAAAAAAGATAAATTGGTTACGAGAGATTCTAGAACAGTTGAACGTAAAAAATACGGTCAAAGAAAAGCTCGAAGAAGATTTCAGTTTTCTAAAAGATAAGCATTACTATCTTTTTTTTTACATTTTTGTATTTCATTTAAATTTATATAAAGTAGAAAATATTCTCAATGAAGAAAATTAAAAATATTGCAATTGCCGGAGCAACAGGTTTTTCAGGCATTGAATTAATAAAAATTTTACTGAAGCATCCTTATGCAAATATTAAGTATTTATTTGCCCAGTCTAATATTGGTAAACCAATGTCTTTTTTTGACAAAAGTTTCAAAAATACAAAACTACCATTAGTTTCTAAGTTCAGTATAGATTCTATTAACAAAGTTGACACAATATTTACAGCATTACCTCATGGAGAATCTCATTTTATTTCAAATGTAATGAGTTCTAAAACTACTTTAATTGATTTGTCAGCTGATTTTAGATTAGAGGATAAAAATGTTTTTCAGACTTGGTATAAGACAGAGCATAAATCTATCAAAAATCAAAAAAAGGCTATTTATGGATTAAGTGAAATAAATAGAAAAAAAATTTTAAAAACAAATATTATTGCGTGCCCAGGATGCTATCCAACATCTATTCTTTTGCCACTCATCCCATTAATCCAAAGAGATATGATTAATTCAAGAACTATAAAAGCTGATTCAAAATCAGGTTATTCCGGTGCAGGTAAAAAAATTTATGATAAAAAATTGTATCCAAACAATATATACGAAAATATAGGCATTTATGGAGTAGCCAAACATAGACACATGCCTGAAATTGATCAAGAATTATCAAAATTTTCTAAAAAAAAAATTCAAATATCATTCACACCGCATATTCTTCCAACTTTTAGAGGAATGCTTTCAACCATATATGTAGATCTTAATAAAAATTACGATGATAAAAAAATTTATAAATATTTATTAAACTACTATAAAAAAGATAAGTTTATTAAGATTTTTAATAATAATGTGATGATTAACACAGATGCTGTTATTAATACAAATAACTGTCATATAGGCATTTATAACAATAGGTTTAAAGGACAATTAATTATTGCAAGTGCCATTGACAATCTTGTAAAAGGAGCCGCTGGACAAGCTGTGCAGAACTTTAATATCAAATATAAGTTTAAAGAAGATTTAGCGTTAAAAAAATAATGAAAACATTTAATATAGCAATTGTTGGTCTTGGTAACATAGGCTTAGAAGTCTATAAAAATTTATTGCGTAATAAAAATAATATTCTTAACAAAACAGGTTTTAAATTAAATGTTTACAAAGTTTCTTCTAAAAATTTTAATAAAAAAAGAGGAAATATTAAGATATCAAAATCTTTATGGGAAAAAAATGCTATCAATTTATGTTCTGATAAAAAAGTAGATATAATTGTAGAATTAGTTGGTGGTTCAGATGGAATAGCTAAAAAATTAGTTTTTTCAGCATTAAAAAATAAAAAACATGTTGTTACAGCCAATAAAGCTTTAATTGCAAAATATGGAGACGAGCTATCCATTTTAGCTGAAAAAAATTCTGTAAATCTTCTTTTTGAAGCGTCTGTTGGCGGGGGAATACCAATAATTCAATCTATCAAACAAGGTTTGATCGCAAATCAAATTAAGCAAATTTATGGAATTTTAAATGGAACAACTAATTTTATATTAACAGAGATGGAAAAAACAAATTCATCTTTTAATGAAATTCTTAAAATTGCTCAGCAAAAAGGATTTGCTGAATCAAATCCATCAGCAGATATTGATGGACATGATGTTGCTGCCAAAATCTCTATTTTAAGCTCAATCTGTTTTGGGAGTAAAATAATAAATAAAAACTTTTTAGTAGAAGGTATTCGAAATATTGAAATTGAAGATATTTTATTTGCAAAAAAACTTAATTTTAAAATTAAACTCCTAGCAATAGCTGAAAAAATTAATAACAAAATAAAACAACGAGTACATCCATGCTTAATTCCTACACACATTGATATTGCAAATATCAATGGTGTTACTAACGCTATAGTAGTTGATGGTTCTCCAATAGGAAGAACAGTTTATGAAGGTCCTGGAGCAGGTAAGGGACCTACAGCTTCATCAATTATTTCAGACATAGCATCAATTATGGTTGGAAATGACGATTATTCCTTTGGATTTTCTCCTAAATCAAAAAAAACTTATAAACTTTTTGATTTCAGTAAACACGAAAGTAAATATTATTTGAGATTTTTAGTATCTGATAAACCAGGTGTTTTATCTACAATTACTTCATGCTTAGCTAAAAATAATATTTCTGTTGAAAGTTTAGTTCAAAATCCTAACAATAATTATTCTAATATTGTTATAGTTACCCATTTAAGCAAAGAGTCTTCTATAAAAAACACAATTTCTATTTTAGCTAAAAACAAGAAAATTTTTAAAAAAATTGTAATGATACGCGTTAGAAACGAAAGTAAATTATAGTGCTAGATACAAAACTTTTAAATGATTTTGCTCTTGTTGCAGCTAGAGCCGCTTATGCTTCATCGTTACTTAAGGGTAAAGGTGATAAAATTGCAGCTGACCAAGCTGCAGTAGATTCCATGAGAAATGATTTAAACAAAATATTAATGAATGGAAAAATTGTAATTGGTGAGGGAGAGATGGACGAGGCGCCGATGTTATATATTGGTGAAAAATTAGGAACAGGAGAAGGGGATGAATTAGATATAGCTGTCGATCCGTTAGATGGAACAACCCTAACAGCGAAAAATTTACCAAATGCAATATCAGTTATTGCGGTATCTGAAAAAGGTAATTTATTACAAGCACCAGACACATATATGGAAAAAATTGCTATTGGACCAGGTTATCCAGAAAATATAATTGATTTAGATTATTCAGTTGAAAAGAATATTAAAAATATTGCAGAATTTAAATCAGTTAAAACATCTGATCTTACTGTCTGTTTATTAGAAAGAGATAGGCATAAAAAAATTGTACAATCTTTAAAGAAATTATCTACTAATATAAAATTTATTTCTGATGGAGATGTGGTTGGAGCTATATATACTTGTTTAGATGAGTTTGATGTTGATATGTATATCGGTATTGGTGGAGCTCCTGAAGGAGTTTTAGCTGCAGCAGCGATTAAATGTTTTGATGGACAGTTCCAAGGTAGACTTGTTATTTCAAATCATGATGAAAAACTTAGGGCAACAAAATTAGGTATTTCTGATTTTTCCAAAAAATATTACTTAAATGATATGGTGAAAGGAGATGTTATTTTTTGTGCCGCTGGAGTGACAGATGGAGAATTATTAAAAGGTATAGAGATAAATAAGAATTTTTTTACTTCAGAAATATTATCACTACATTCAAAGGAAAAAATTATAAAGAAATATCAAGAAAAAATTGAAATATGATTCATCAATCCGTATCTGGAAAAAATTGGATACTAGGAAAATATGATGAAAATATAGTAAAAAAGATTACGCAAGATTTCGGTATTAGTGAAATTGTTTCACGTTTACTTGCGATACGAAACATTCCTATTGATCAATGTGAGGCTTTTTTAAACCCTAAGATTAAAAATACGATGCCAAATCCATTTGAATTAAAGTCAATGGAGGATGGAACTAATTTACTTATTAAACATATTAAAGAAAAAAATAAAATTTGTATTTTTGGTGATTATGATGTTGATGGAGCGTCATCATCAGCCATTTTATCAAAATATTTAACATTATTAAAATGTGATAATTTTATTTTTATACCGGACCGTCTTAAAGATGGATATGGACCTACTAAAGCAACGATCGCTAATATAATAGAGCAGGGTGCAAAATTAATTATAGCAGTAGATTGTGGAACAACATCTTTTGAGGCAATTGAATTTGCTAAACAGCATAATCGGGATGTAATAGTAATTGACCATCATCAATCTGTGGAAAAATTACCACCCGCTGACGCGATAATAAATCCTAATAGATTTGATGAAAATTCAGATCTTAAATTTTTATGTGCAGCTGGTGTTTCGTTTTTATTTATTTCAGCACTAAGTAATAAATTAAGAAAAGAAAATTTTTTTATTAACAATAATATAATAGAACCAGATTTATTAAGTTTTTTAGATTTAGTTACTTTTGGAACTGTATGCGACGTTGTTCCATTATTTGGGTTAAATCGATCTTTTGTTTTTCAAGGATTAAAAATTATAGCGAATAGAAACAATCTAGGTATTAAAACACTTGCTGATTTAACTAATTTAAATTCTAAAATAGACACTTATCATATTGGTTATATTCTGGGACCAAAAATCAATGCAGGAGGAAGAATTGGAAAATCAGATTATGGTGTAAATTTATTTCTAACCAATGATCCAGAGCAAGCTTTTAAAATATCTTCTGAATTATCTAAGTTAAATGAAAAAAGAAAATCAATTGAAAATTTAATTTTAGAAGAAGCTACTAATGCTGCAAAGTTGAAAGATAATTTACCTATTATTGTTATTCAATCGCAAAAATGGCACGAAGGTATTATAGGTATTATTGCCAGTAGAATTAAAGAACATTTTAATAAACCTGCTTTTATAATCAATATTCAAGGTGATGAAGCTAAAGGTTCTGCAAGATCCATTGCTGGATTTGATATAGGTGCTGCAATTATAAAAATTAAACAAAAAGAAATAATTGCAAAAGGTGGAGGTCATAAAATGGCAGCTGGATTCTCATTGAAAAAAAATAGGATTGAAGATTTTGAAAATGAAATGATTAAGATATTTAATCAGTCAGGATGTCACTCTTCTAAAGAAAAAGATTTATACATTGATACTGTTATTTCAGCCTCTGCTCTTAATGAAGATTTTTTTGAACAAATTAATCAATTAGCTCCATTTGGCTCTGGTAATAGAGAGCCAAAATTTATTA
>JAYONI010000012.1:11238-13424 GCA_038121265.1 Candidatus Pelagibacteraceae bacterium
TTTTGTAAAACAGAAAATAATCAAAATTTAAATGTGATTTCATTTAATTCATCGGAAAATATAATAGGAACCTATTTATTAAATCCAAAAAATAAGATGTTCGACTTTGCAGGCAGGCTGTCTTTAAATGAGTGGAATGGAAAAAAAGAAGTCCAATTCATCTTAGATGACTTGGCATTGGCTACAAACTAGTTAACTTTTTAATTGATTAATTCTTAGATTATCACTAAAAAGCAACTCACGGTCCCTTCGTCTATCGGTTAGGACAGCTGGTTTTCATCCTGCAAAGAGGGGTTCGATTCCCCTAGGGACCGCCACTTTATTGCAGAATAGAGTTAATCTTATTTTTTATTTTTTTACTGCTTGGATTGGTTATTGAACTATATACGTCTTCAATTTTGCCAGATTTGTTTATTAAAACCTTGTAAAAATTCCATTTAGGAACTCCAGATTTACCGTAGTTTTCTTTAACCCATTTATAAAAAGGATGACCAGCTTCACCCAATATATTTGTTTTTGCCATTATGGGGAAAGTAATACCAAAATTAGTTTCACAAAAAGTTTTTATTTCTGTATTGGATCCAGGTTCTTGGTTACCAAACTCATTGGACGGGATACCAATAATAATCAATCCTTTATTTTTATTTTCTTCATATAATTTTTGTAAATCAGCGTATTGTTTTGTAAAACCACACTGACTAGCAACATTAACAATCAGTAATACTTTTCCTTCGTGTTGCTTTAATGAGTAGTTTTGTTCGCTATTATCTTTAAAAGAAAAATCATAAGCTAACTTATTATAATTTGCTGAAGCTGATGAAAAAAAACTAAACATGAAAAGTAATATTAAATAATTTTTTAAAAGTTTAAGCATTCTTTTTGGTTGAAAGGATCAATATAGCATAGCCTAAAATTGTTGATAATAGCGATCCAAGCAAAACACCAATTTTTACTTCATCCATATATGGTGAATTAGGAAAAGCTAGGTTTCCAACAAATAAACTCATTGTAAATCCAATTCCTGTCAACACACCAACACCATAAAAATTAATCCAAGATGAATTAGCTGGTTTTTCAGCCCAACCTAGTTTTATTGATAAAAGAGAAAAAGAAAACACTCCAATTTGTTTTCCTGCAAATAAGCCGACTAACACACCTAATGTCACATGGTCCAATAATAGCGCCATTGATGCTCCTTCTAATTTTACTCCTGCGTTAGCAAAAGCAAATATTGGCATAAT
Organism: Candidatus Pelagibacteraceae bacterium; assembly: GCA_038121265.1. GTDB lineage: Bacteria > Pseudomonadota > Alphaproteobacteria > Pelagibacterales > Pelagibacteraceae > IMCC9063. The sequence continues at coordinate 12,480 of JAYONI010000012.1, forward strand.
TAAAAATGAAACATAAGGCGCAATCGAATGTTCTAAATTTTTAAGCATTGAGTTATGATGTGAATTATCTTTTTTATGAGGTATTGAAATTGCTAATAATACGCCAGAAATAGTTGCATGAATTCCACTTTCATGAGTAAAAAACCACATAAATAATCCAACTATTAAGTATGGTAAAAATTTACTTACTCCTGTTTTATTTAAAATCATTAATGTTGCAAAAGCTGCAAACATTAAAAATAAATATAATAAATTTAAATCGGATGAATAAAATATTGCAATAATGACTATTGCTCCAAGATCATCAATAATTGCTAAAGCTACTAAAAATACTTTTAATGATATGGGAACTCTTTTTCCAAGTAGTGATAAAACTCCTATAGAAAATGCTATATCAGTAGCTGATGGAATAGCCCAACCTTTTAAAGTATCAGGGGTACCAATATTAAAAGCTACATAAATTAATGCGGGGACCAGCATCCCACCTATTGCTCCAATAATTGGAAGAGCTGCTTGAGTAGGCCTTGATAATTCCCCCTCTAAAAATTCTCTTTTTATCTCAAGACCTACTACTAAAAAGAAAATTGCCATTAAGGCATCATTAATCCAGTGAAAAATTGATAGTTTTAGGGAGTAAGTGCCAATACCAATTGATACATATTTTTTAAGAATTGCAAAATATTCATCTGAAAAGCCTGAGTTGCTTATTATAAGCGCAAGTACAGTCATAATTAGCAAAACAATACCTGCTGATGTTTCATGCTTAATAAACCATTTAATGAATGAGGAAGCTTTTTGTATCATGGACGCCTTTAATAACATGATATTTTAATTAATGAAATTGAATTTCTTTTCAATTTGTTAAAATCTATGTATATAACAGCAGTTCTAGTCGGGGCATAGCGCAGCCTGGTAGCGCATCTGGTTTGGGACCAGAGGGTCGTA
>JAYONI010000013.1:0-13090 GCA_038121265.1 Candidatus Pelagibacteraceae bacterium
GCTAATAAATATGATTTTTTTTTATCTTTATTTTTATTTAAATTAGCTAAAGCAATATTTTCAATAGCACTTAAATCAGAAATTAAATTATTATTTTGATAAACTATAGCTATATCATTTTTCCTCAAGTCTGTTTTTTCTTCATCTTCAGATTTTACTAAATCTTTATTGTTAAAAATAATTTTACCAGAATCCGGATTATCTAATAATGCAAGCAAATGAAGCAAAGTACTTTTTCCTGATCCTGATGGTCCTGTAAGACTAACAATTTTATTATCCTCAAAACTAAAATTTATATTTTTTAAAACTGTTATTTTTTCATTTCCGTCTTTAAAACTCTTACTTAGTTTTTGTATTAATAAAAAAGATTTATTCATATTTTAGTGATTCAATTGGATTAACTTTTGAGGCTTTAATTGAGGGAAAAATAGAAGCTAAAAAAGTGATAAGTAGAGAAACTATGGATATTAAAATTATTGTAGGCCAATGTATCTCGGAAGGCATTTGGCTTAAAAAATAAATTTCAGCTGGAAAAATTTCAATATTAAAAGCAGAACTTAAAAATAATCTTATATTTTCTATATAATAAGAAAAAAGAACTCCAAGCAAAACGCCAAATACAGTTCCGGCAGACCCTATTGTGGAACCAGTAATAAAAAAAATTTTATTAATTGAATAGCTTGAAAAACCAAGAGTTTTTAAAATTGCCACTTCTTTAGTTTTATTTTTAACTAAAATAGTTAAACCGGAAATAATATTAAAGGATGCCACTATAATAATTAAAGTTAAAATTATAAACATCACATTTCTTTCTATTAACAAGGCATCATAGAAAGATTTGTTATTATCAATCCAGGAGAAAACTTGGAAAGTTTGATTAGATAAAATATTTTTTACTTTCTCAGCCTGATCGGGGTTTTCTAATCTTATTTCAATATTTTTATCTTTAGCATATCCTGAAAGAAAATCTTGTGAGGTAGAAACATCAAAAATTATATAATTATTATCAAACTCATAAATTCCACTTTTATAAACAGATCCTATTTTAAAAGTATATTGTTCTGGAAGATTTCCAAGAGGCGTACTTTCTTTCTTGCTAGATAAAATTGTAATTTCCTTATCAACCCAAACACCCAATTGCTCAGCTAAATTAGATCCAATTGAAATGTAATTATTTCCAAATTTACTAATATTACCATCTATAATTTTTTTATTGACCAATTCGTCATTTAAAAAATCTTTTTTATTTAATCCTCTTAAAACAACTCCTTTATTGGCATTATTTGTAATAACCAAGCTTTGAATGGAATATGTTAAATTTACTTTTTTACTTTTAATATTTTGTATTTTTAAAAGTTCAGTAATTTTGTCTTTGGTAAGGTCAAAATCTGAAAATTGATAAACAGAAATATGAGGCTGAAACAATAACAGCTTATTAATTAATTCTGATCGGAAACCATTCATTACTGACATTACAATAATTAAAGTAGCAACACCCAGTCCAATGCCTAAAAATGAAAAAATAGAAATTACTTTTAAAATACCCTCTTTTCTTTTGGGCTTAAGGTATCTTTTGATAATTAAAAACTCTGCTGGACTAATCAATTTATGTATATTTTTTCTATTGTTTTTACCAAATCATCTAATGAAAGATTAATCTTGTCTCCTGTAATTTCTTTAAATTCATATTCATTGTCAGATTGTTTAGAGCCAATAATTACCTGATAAGGAATTCCTATCAAATCAAAATTCTTGAACTTGCTTGCTGGACTTTCATCGGTATCATCAAGTAATACCTCAATTTTTTTTTCATTTAATAAATTATATAATTTTTCAGCTTTTGCTTTGCATGCTTCATCATTTTTTTTACCTAAATTAATAATTGCTACTTGAAAAGGAGTTACTGACTTTGGCCATTTCATTACATTATTGTTATAATTTGCTTCAATGATTGCACCTACCAATCTAGATACACCTATACCGTAAGAACCCATTTGAACTGTGGTATTAGCTCCACTACTAGAATTAACCATTGCATTCATGGGTTTAGAATATTTGTCTCCAAAATGAAAAATATGACCAACTTCTATACCTCTTGTAATTAATTGGTCTTCTTTTTTAACTTGTTTATCAAATTCTGATTGATCAAATTTTTCATCAGTTGCAGAATAAAAACTTGCATAAGTATCCACCATTGACTTCAAGCTTTCTTTGTCATTTTTAAAATCACTAATTTTTAAATCTAATAACTTTTTATTGGTATAAATTTGACTTTCACCTGTTTCAGCCAAAATTATAAATTCATGAGAAAGATCCCCTCCAATAGGTCCTGTATCAGCTACCATGGGAAGTGCTTTTAACTCTAGTCTCTCAAATGTACGTAAATAAGCATAAAACATTTTATTGTAAGAGTGGTTAGAATCTTCCTTGGTCAAATCAAATGAGTAACTATCTTTCATCAAAAATTCTCTACATCTCATAATTCCAAATCTTGGTCTAATTTCATCTCTAAATTTCCATTGTATATGATAAAGAATTAGCGGAAGGGATTTGTAAGATTTTATATTATCTCTAAAAATTTGAGTAATAAGTTCTTCGTTAGTTGGTCCATATAACAATTCTCTATCTTGCCTGTCTTTAATACGAAGCATTTCAAGACCATAACCATCATATCTACCACTTTCTTTCCATAAATCTGCAGACTGAATTGTTGGCATTAACATCTCTTGTGCACCAGCAAAATCTTGCTCTTCTCTAACAATTTTTTCTATTTTTTTTAACACTCTAAAACCCAATGGTAGCCAAGAATAAATTCCTGCTGCTGACTGTCTAATCATTCCAGAACGTATCATCAGCTGATGTGACTTTATTTTAGCATCAGAAGGAATATCTTTTACTATTGGTAGAAATAATTGTGATAATTTCATAATTTTGAAAAAAATTGTCTTAAATTTATAATTTCAAAATATGACAAAAGATAAATAATCGCAAATACAAATAAAGAAATAACAGTAGTAATAATAAATTTTCTATACATTTGAGGATTTGAGGGAGCTCCTGGATCAGTTCCTGGTATAACAGAATGCTGTTCCAGCTGACTTTTAATTTTTAGTGGAAGAATCATAAAAAAAATAATCATCCACAAAATAACAAAAATTACCAAACTTCCCATTAAAGACATATGTTTTATACTCTTATTAATGTGATATTTGTATAAGGTCTTTTTCTAGTCTTGCTATAAATTATTTTTTTTAGATTAGACTTAAGTGCATCGATAAGATTTTTTTCATGCTTTTTGTTATTCAAGGAATAAGCCTTACTAGTTTTTAAAATTTCATCCTCCATCTCATAAAAACACTCATCTAATTCATCATCGTTCAATGGCAAACCTCTAATGTTTATAATTGGATTTCTGTCTAAATTTCCTTTTTTTGATATTATTAAAGTTACATCCATCAAACCATTGTGTGCAATATTTTTTCTATCTTTTAAAAATCTAGACTGATCATCAATAACTCTATTGCCATCCACATATAATTTACCGCTATGAACTTTATCAATAACTTTTGGTTCACCGGGAGCAATTCTAATCATATCACCGTTTTCTATTAACATTGGCTGGGGAACACCTAAAGATGTTGCAAAATCATAATGCTCCTTCATATGCCTATGCTCACCGTGAACTGGTATTGAAATTTTAGGCTTAATCCAATCATACATATCCCTCATTTCATCTCTTCCAGGATGTCCTGAAACATGAATAAATGCATTTTCTTCTGATATTACATTGATATTATTTTTTACTAATTGGTTATGAATTTTAAAAAGTTTTTTTTCATTTCCTGGAATAATACGGGAAGAAAAAATAACTGTATCTCCTTCATCTAAGTAAACATCTGGATGTTCTTGATTTACTATCCTATTCATTGCTCCTAAAGGCTCACCTTGACTACCCGTACATAAATAAACAATTTTATCTCTTGGTATTTTTTTTGCATCTCTAGGATCAAGCGGTGGCTTAATATTTTGTAAATAACCACACTCTCTTGCAGTATTATAAATTCTATGCATTGACCTTCCAACTAAAGAAAGATGTCTTCCAACCTTTTCTGCACATTTAAAAACAGTTTCCATTCTAGCTACATTAGATGCAAAAGTTGTTACAACAATTTTTTTTTTAATATTTTCAAAAACCGTAAGCATGCTTTCTCGAACATCTTTTTCTGAACCCGACCTACCTTCGGTAAAAATATTTGTAGAGTCACAAATCATTGCCAAAACTCCTTGCTTACCAATTTCTTTAAGTTTTATCTCGTCCATTTGTTTTCCAATTAATGGATCTGTGTCACATTTCCAATCACCCGTATGCAACAAGGTTCCATGCGGAGTTTTTATTTGCAGTGCATTTGGTTCCAAAATTGAATGTGTTAAGGTTACATAATTAATATCAAAAGGACCAATTTTTACATTCCCATTTAATTCAATAATTTTTAAATGACTTCCTATATTAATTTTTTTTTCTCTAAACTTTTCTTTTATTAAGGTGGCAGTAAAAGGAGTTGCATATATAGGACATTCTAATGATGGCCACAAAAGTGCAATTGCTCCTATATGATCTTCATGCGCATGAGTAAGCAATATACCAAGCAAATCATCTTTTCTTTGTAGAATAAAATCTGGATCTGGCACCATCAAATCTACTCCAGGTACAGAGTCGTCAACAAATCCAACTCCAATATCGATAATTATCCACTGATGATTATTTTTTTCACCATAACCATACAAGTTCATATTCATGCCAATTTCACCAGAACCACCTAATGGGCAAAAAATTAATTCGTTATTATTTTTCATTATTTAAACAAATGTTTGTTAAAATTAATTAATTCCAAAACACCCTGTAGAGTTATATTTTTATTTATAGATGCTTTATGAACTAAAGAATTTGAAAAAATAGTAGATAATCCACCTGTTAGAATCACTTTATATTTTTTTTTGGTCGTTGATATAATTTTATTAATTATTTGGTTAATCATACCTATATAGCCCCAATAAATTCCAGAATTAATAGCTGAAATAGTATCTTTACCAATGACTTGATTTGTTTTTTTTAGATTAATTAGGGGTAATTTTTCAGTAAATTGATTTAATGTTTCCAATGTTAATTTTACACCAGGCGTAATCAATCCACCAAGATAAAAACCTTTTTTAGATAAAATATCAAAGGTGGTAGCAGTTCCAAAATCAACAATGATACAATTGGTCTTGTAAATAGCAAATGCAGCAATTGAATTAGCAATTCTATCTGAGCCGACTTGATTTGGCTTTGTAACTTTTAATTTAATAGGTTTTTTAAAAACTTTATCTAAAATTTCATAAAACCGGATATTTTTTTTTTGTAAAAAAAATTTAAGTTTATTAGAAACCTTAGGAACAACTGAAGTTACAACTGCATATTTAATTTTATGTTTTGATATAAATTTAATAAAATTTTTATTTGTTAATATATTGCTGGTATTAAAAGACTTGTAGTTTTTAATTTTTTTTGATTTTAAATTACATAATGTAAATTTAGAATGAGTATTTCCAAGGTCACCAATTAAAAACATTTAAATATAACTTTCATTTCTTTATAAATAATTTCAGAAAAATCAAAAAAATCAATTTTTTTTCCTATTTCTCGATAAATATTGGTCGTTTTGTAAGTTTTGAGACTAGGGTTTTTAATAAGATTAATTCCAATGCCGAGGATAACGTAAATTTTTTTTTGAAATTTAAAACTCTCTACCAAAATACCTGAAATTTTTTTTTCTTTAATAAGAATATCATTTGGATATTTTATTACTAATTTTTTTTTCTCAATATATTTTGAGATAACTTTAATAACTAGTTTCAAAGCTTTAAATTGTATTTGGGAAACTTGAGAATAATTATTTACAGGAAAAAAAAATGAACTAAAAAAATTTCCTTTTTGGGAAATCCATTTGTTTCCAAATCTACCCCTACCCTTAGTTTGAAATTTACTTATCACCAATCCTTGTTTTATTTTTTGCTCTTCAATTAATTTTTTTGCTTCATTATTTGTGCTATCTACTTCACTGAAATAATAAATAGCTGAAGACATAAAACTTTATTTTATTGCAGCTGTTGCAATATTTGTGAAGAAAGTAAAAATAGAAGGATTTAAAAAATAAAACAATATAACCAAAGTTGAAAATGTTAGAGAAAACTTAATTCCATTACTAATTATTGGATCAAATTTTTCTTGGCTTGGATCAAAATATATAATTTTAATAATTCTCAGATAATAAAAAGCTGAAATAACAGAAGTAACCAATCCAATAACTGCCAAAGTATAAAACTCAACTTTAACTACAGCCATAAAAATATAAAATTTAGCAAAAAAGCCAGCCAAGGGAGGAATTCCTGCTAATGAAAATAAAATTACCACAAATGATAAGGCAACAAGCGGATGATTTTTGGACAAGCCAGATAAATCTCTAATATTTTCTAAATAAATATTTTTTCTCTTCATTATTAAAATACAAACAAAAGAACCAATGCTCATAACAACATAAATCAAAACATATAAAATTGTTGAAGCCACACCATCTTTTGTGCCAGTCACCAAACCAGCAAGCGCATATCCCATATGACTAATACCACTATAAGCCATAAGTCTTTTAATATTATTTTGGCCAATTGCAGCTACAGCACCTAAAATCATTGATGCGACTGAAATAAAAATTAAAATAGTTTGCCACTCAATTATAATATTTCCAAAAGCAACATATAAAATTCTTATTATTGCAGCCATTCCTGCTACTTTTGGTGCTAAGGCAAAAAAAGCAGTTACAGAGGTTGGGGATCCTTCATATACATCTGGTGTCCACATATGAAAAGGTACCGCTGAAATTTTAAATGCTAGACCCACTAAAATAAAAACAAGTCCAAACAGAAGAGCTAAATTATTTGGATCAAAAGTTTTTGCAATAATGTAATAGTTAGTTGATCCTGTAAAACCATAAATTAAAGAACAGCCATATAATAGAAGCCCTGAAGAAAGCGCTCCAAGCACAAAATATTTCACACCAGCTTCAGTAGATTTGATAGAATCTCTATTTAGAGATGCAAGTACATACAAAGATAAAGATTGTAATTCAATTCCTAAATATAATCCCATAAGGTTATTAGAACTTACCATTACAAACATTCCCAAAATGGATGTTAAAACTAAAATAGGATATTCAAACTGATTGATCGAACTATTTTTTATATATTCATTTGTAAAAAACAAAGCTATTGCACTACTACCCAAAATTAGAATTTTCATAAATATAGAAAAAGAATCAACCAGATAATTTTGTGAAAATAATTCGTTGCTTGTTCCGTTATTTATGTAAACAACAGGTATAAGTAACAATAGACCTATGCTTGAAAATCTTATTGTTACATTAAAACTATTTTTTTTAAACACACCTAACATTAACAAACCAATAGTAAGTAAAGATAAAAAAATTTCAGGATAAATTAAATTTAAGTTTTCCATTTATTTAATAGAAGCCTGTTTTAAGATTAATAATTTTTCATTATAAGTGGAAATGACATTTTCAACACTCACTGAAATTGTATCTAAAATAATATTTGGAAAAACACCAAGTAAAATAGTTAAAAAAACTAAAGGCAAAAGTGTCACTAGTTCAGTTTTATTTATTTCTTTTAATAATTTTACATTATCATTCGCAATCGTACCAAATATAACCCTTCTATAAAGCCACAAACTATAACAAGCTGATAATACAACTCCAGTGGCAGCAAAAAAAGCAACTAAATAATTTGCTTTAAAAGCACCTATTAAAACCAAAAACTCTCCAACAAATCCACTTGTTCCCGGAAGACCTAAGCCTGCAAGAATAAATACTAAAAAAATGACTGAATATCTTGGCATTGTATTAACCACTCCTCCGTATTCTGAAATTTCCCTGGTATGCATACGATCGTAAACAACTCCTACACATAAAAATAATGCTGCAGATACAATTCCGTGGCTAATCATTTGGAATATGCTTCCTTCTATTCCTTGTGAATTAAAAGCAAAAATTCCAATAGTAACAAAACCCATATGAGCTACAGACGAATAAGCAATTAATTTTTTCATATCCTTTTGCATTAGTGCAACCAAAGAGGTGTAAATTACAGCAACAATACTTAAAGCAAAAATGAGAGGTGCAAAATAAGCTGACGCAATTGGAAAAAATCCTAATGAAAATCTAATAAAACCATATCCTGCCATTTTTAATAAAATTGCTGCAAGAATAACGGAACCAGAAGTTGGCGCTTCAACGTGTGCGTCTGGTAGCCAAGTATGTACAGGCCACATTGGAGTTTTAACTGCAAAAGAAGCAAAAAAACCAAGCCATAACCAATATTGGTATTTTTGATCAATATTAAAAGATAAAATTGCTTGAATATCAGTAGTTCCAGATTCTAAATATATGAAAATGATTGCAACAAGCATGAATACGGAACCAAAGAGAGTGTATAAGAAAAATTTAAAGGCTGCATATACTCTTCTTATACCACCCCAAATACCAACAATTAAAAACATTGGAATTAAACCTGCCTCAAAAAATAAATAAAAAATAAATAAATCTAAAGAACAAAAAACACCAAGCATCATGGTTTCCATAACTAACAAAGCAATAAAAAAATCTTTCGTTCTGTTTGTAACGCTGTTGTAAGTAGCAACAATACAAATTGGAGTTATAAAAGCTGTCAAAACAACAAAAAGAATTGAGATACCATCGACACCGACTCTATAATTGATAAAGTCTACAATCCATTTTTTATTTTCAACAAATTGAAAATCTTTTGTAGTATTATCAAATTGTAACCACAAAAAAAGTGACATTATAAAAACAAGCAATGATGTTAGTAGAGAAACTCTAAAGCTAGTTTTTTTAACTTTAATCTCATCTCCACTATTCAATAAAATAAAAAGAACGCCTATCAATGGTAAAAAAATAATGATTGATAAAATCGGAAAATTCATAAATTTAAAAAATAATGATATATGTTAATAAAATAGATAAACCGATAAGAATTACAAAAGCATAATGATATAGAAAACCACTTTGAAATTGAACTGCTCTATCAGAAACTAATTTAACTATCTTTGCAAATCCATTGGGACCAAAACCATCTATAATTAATATATCGCCAATATTCCAAAAAAACTTTCCAATTTTTTTTGCAGGATTAACAAAAATAAAATCATATAACTCGTCAAAATACCATTTATTCAATAAAAAATTATATAAAGGTTTATTCGTATCAATAAATTGGTTTAAAAAATTTTCATTTTTAATAAATAAATAATATGCAATAGGTATTGCAGCTAAAACTAAAGTTGGAGTAATTAATAGAAACCACAAAGGAGGATGATTCAATGTAAATTGACTCATAAAGAAAATAGAATTATTCCAAAATTCCATAAAATAACTTCCAATAAAATAATCTTTAAAAACAAATCCTGAAAATATTGCACCAATGGATAAACCAACTAATGGAACTAGCATCACAAGTGGTGACTCATGTACTTTTGATAAGTCGATATTCTTATTTCTAAAATTTCCATGAAATGTTTTAAAAATTAATCTCCATGAATATAATGAAGTCATAAAAGCTGTAAAAATACCAATAAATAAAGCATAATTTGCTAAAATTGATTTTGATTGAAACGCAACCTCAATAATTGCGTCTTTAGAATAAAAACCAGCGAGAAATGGAAATCCTGTTAAAGCAAGTGTTCCGATGATCATCAAACTATACGTATAAGGAATTTTTTTCCAAACACCTCCCATGTTACGCATGTCTTGCTCCTCATGAAAAGCATGAATTACAGATCCAGCTCCTAAAAAGAGTAAAGCTTTAAAAAATGCATGAGTAAATAAATGAAATATCGCAATGTGATAAGCACCTAATCCTGCTGCAAAAAACATGTAACCTAATTGACTGCATGTAGAATAAGCAATAACTCTTTTTATATCATTCTGAACCAAGCCAATAGTTGCTGCAAAAAAAGCAGTGGTTGCTCCAATAAAAACAATTAGATTTAATGCGAATTGAGAATATTCAAAAATTGGAGAACATCTTACTACTAAAAAAACTCCAGCTGTAACCATTGTGGCAGCATGTATAAGCGCAGATACGGGAGTTGGTCCTTCCATCGCATCTGGTAACCATGTGTGCAAAACTATTTGTGCAGACTTTCCCATTGCGCCGATAAATAAAAAAACACAAATAAAAGTAATTAAAGAACCCTCCATACCTAACATGGATAATTTTTCATTTTGCAAAGTAGATATTTGCTGAAATACCTCAGAAAAATTTAGTGTGCCAAGGTATTTGAAAAGAAGAAAAATTCCAATTGCTAAACCAAAATCTCCTACTCTATTGACTACAAATGCTTTTATTGCTGCAGCATTTGCAGATGGTTTTTTAAACCAAAACCCTATCAATAAGTAAGATGCTAGACCAACGCCCTCCCATCCAAAAAATAATTGTAAAAAATTATCTGATGTCACCAACATTAACATCATAAAAGTAAACAAGGATAAGTAAGACATAAACCTTGGTTTATCTGGATCATGACTCATGTATCCAATAGAGTAAATATGAACCAATGCAGAAACACTAGTAACAACTACCAGCATTACTGATGTCAAAGTATCAATATAAATTGACCAATTTAAAATTAATTTATCAGAACTTATCCAATTAATTATTTTATAGTTGTAAATTTGTTTTCCTAAGGCAACATCAAAAAAATAATAGATTGAGATTAAGGCTGATATAGTTACAGCTGAGCAAGTTATTAATTGAGATTTCTTATCGCCGATCGTTCTACCAAAAAAACCGGCTACAAAAGAAGCTACTAACGGTAAAAAAATAAGTAAATAAGCCATAATTAACCCTTAAGAGAATTTATATCCTCAACGTGAATACTTCCTTTGTTTCTAAAAAAAACGACTAATATAGCAAGGCCTATTGCTGCTTCTGCAGCGGCAACAGTTAAGACAAACATTGTAAAAACTTGTCCAATTAAATCATTTAAATAAACTGAAAATGAAACTAAATTTATATTTACTGCTATTAAAATAAGTTCAACTGACATTAAAATAACAATTACATTTTTTCTATTTAAAAAAATTCCTATAATTCCTATAGTAAAAACTACAGCTGATAAAAAAAGATAGTGAGCTAAAGTAATTTCAATCATTAATTTTAACACCTTTAAAATTTGGAACATCTCGCAATTCTACAGATTCATCTCTTTCTCTTGAAACTTGAGTAGTTATATCCTGTCTTCTTAAAGAATCTTTTCTTCTAAATGTTAAAACGATTGCCCCAATCATTGCTACTAATAAAATCAAACCTGAAATCTGAAAAAATAAAATATAGTCTGTGTAAATAATCATTCCAAGACTTTCAGTGTTACTCACGAGTGGTTTGGTTATTTTTTTTGTAATAATAAATTCAGCTTTATATTTCCACGCACTTATCATCATTACTAATTCAATAAAAATAACAACTCCAATTAACATTCCGAATGGCAAATAATCTAAAAATCCAGTTTTGAGTTCCGAAAAATTAATATTAATCATCATTACTACAAATAAAAATAATACCGCAACTGCTCCAACATAAACAATTAACGTTATCATTCCCAAAAATTCTGCTCCAAGCATTATAAAAAGACAAGCAACACTTACAAAATCTAATATTAAAAAGAAAACAGCATGCACAGTATTTTTTGATGATATAACCATCACTGAAGAAGCTATTACTACAAAAGAAAAAAAATAAAAAATAATTGCGTGGGCTAACATTGTTATCTATAGGATTTGTCTGTTTTTATATTATGAGCTATTTCTTTCTCCCATCGATCACCATTATCCAGAAGTTTTTCTTTATTATAATATAGCTCTTCCTTAGTTTCGGTTGAGAATTCGAAGTTTGGGCCTTGAACAATTGCGTCTACTGGACAGGCCTCTTGACATAAACCACAGTAAATACATTTGACCATATCAATGTCATAACGCGTTGTTTTTCTTGAACCGTCTTCTTTCAGCTCTGCATCAATTGTAATTGCTTGGGCAGGACAAACAGCTTCGCATAATTTACATGCTATACATCTCTCCTCACCGTTTGGATATCTTCTCAATGCGTGCTCTCCTCTAAACCTTGGGCTTAATGGTCCTTTTTCATATGGATAGTTAACAGTAGCTTTGGGTTTAAACATGTACTTAATTGCTAATAATAAACCTTTAACAAATTCCAATAAAAAGACTGTTTTGATAATTCGACTAAATTTCATCATTAATTTGGTAGAAGGTTGAAATAAAATAATACAGCTGAAGTTAATATTACCCATAATAACGATATAGGTAAAAAAACTTTCCATCCTAATCTCATTAATTGATCATATCTGTATCTCGGCACTATTGCTTTAACCAATGCAAAAACAAAAAAAAGTAATAAAATTTTTATAATCAGCCATATTGGAGAAGGTATTAAGTTAAAAGGAGATATATCTAGTGGCGGTAACCATCCTCCTAAAAACAAAATTGAACCTAAGGCACACATGAGTAGAATATTAGCGTATTCACCAAGCCAAAATAATGCGTACATCATTCCCGAGTACTCTGTTTGATATCCTGAAACTAGCTCCGCTTCAGCCTCTGGCAAGTCAAATGGAGGTCTGTTTGTTTCTGCAAGTGCCGAAATAAAGAAAATAACAAACATTGGAAACAGAGGAATTGCAAACCATATTTTTTTTTGAGCAACCACAATATCAACTAAGTTTAGTGAACCTACGCACAACAACACAGTAACAATAATAAAGCCTATAGAAACCTCATATGAAACCATTTGAGCTGCTGATCTTAAGGCACCTAAAAAAGGATATTTAGAATTTGATGCCCAGCCAGCCATGATAATTCCATAAACACCAAGGGATGAAACAGCAAACAAATATAAAATACCTACATTAATATTTGTTACATAAAGATTTTCACCAAAGGGTATG
>JAYONI010000014.1:0-11193 GCA_038121265.1 Candidatus Pelagibacteraceae bacterium
ACAGATTTTGATGATGCGATTTTGTCTAAGAAGAAAAAACCAAATATAGTTTAATCCGAAACAATAAATTGTTTTCCTAACCAGCCCCAAGATCCATCTTTCATTTTTAATGTACAATTGATTTTTCCTCGACGCGGTTTATATTTTTCTTTTAACAAAACTCTAATCCAATTATTTTCTAAATAAGTAATTTCACTTTTTTTCCACGATCCCCCTTCATTAGTAAAACAATTGATATTTTTTACATTTTGTTCAAATTCAATTTCAATACTAGGAGGATTATTAGTTTTTAGTAATTTTTCGTCAGGTTTAAAAAACTTGTAAGGCAAAGGACTGGTTTTTAATAAAAAACTAAATCTATCTAAAGTTCCATATGACTCATTAATTGGAAATCTTGGTAATTCAAATAAATCTGATCTTTGATGAACAACACCAGAATGTTGACCAAATGCTATTACATAACCAAGTTTTTTGACAATATTTTTTACTTCAAGACTATATTCCCCAAACGGATAAGAAAATACTTCAGGATTAAAATTTAATTCTCTTTTATAATCTTCAATAGATTTATTTATATCTTTTATAATTTCATCTTCGGTTGCAAATGCTAAATATTCATGACTAAAGCTGTGTCCACCAATTACCCCTATATTAGATTTATGTATTTCACGAATCTGATCCCATGACATATAGTTTGGGTGTCGGTTATTAATTTCTCTAGTATTTACAAATAAAATAAAAGGTATTTTCTCTTTTTGTAAAATAGGCCAAGCATTTTTATAAAAAGATAAAAAAGCATCATCAATTGTAAGTAATATTTTTTTTTCAGTATAATTTTTTTTTTTAAGAACTATTTCCTTTAGTGTTTTTTCATTAATAAATTCAATGTTAGAATTTTTTATTAATTCAATATGTTTTTTAAAATCATTAATTTTTATATTTGTACTTGGATATTTGTTTTCTTCAAATCTATGATACATTAGAGTTATAATGCCTTTTTCTGAAATTTCATTTGAAAGTAAATTATTTTGCATAACAATAATTAATGCAAAAAAAGAATAGATAATTTTTTTTATGATCATACCAAAATTTATATCTATTGATTCTACTCTGAATTGTTTAAAAATTACATCGAATATTCAACCAGCCAAACAAATTGTAGTTAAAAACTATTTAAAAAGTGATAATTTTGCAGAAGATTTTAAAAAAATTTTAAAAAAAAATTTTATTCCAATTAAAAAAATAAAATTAATTCTTATTAATTTAGGACCCGGTAGTTATGCAGGAATTAGAAATGTTTTATCGTCAATAAAGGTTTTTGCTTTACTACATAAGATTGCTATAGGTGGATTTACTAATTACAATTTAATGAGAGTTGTGAATTTTAATAGAAAAAATAAAATAAAAATAATTATTTATTTTAATAAAAAATTTTATCAATCTAACAAAAAAAATATAAATTTAGATTTATTTCATAAACTTCTCACAAAAGAAAAAATAATGTCTAATTTTGAAGGTAGTACAGAATTTGAAAAGAATAATATTCTTCCTTTCGAGTACGACCATGAGAATATTGAAAACTTAATTAAAAAAGGACTATATATTCAAAAGAAAATAACACCTTATTATTAAAATAAAAAAATTTGTTTTATCTCAAAATTTCTAATACTTTCAAATTATGGTAAAAAAAATTTCACCCTTTGCTATTAATTTAGAGCAAAAATGTATTGATAAAGGTTTGCGACTTACAGACCAAAGAAAAGTCATAGTTAAATTGCTTGAAGAAACAATTATGGATACTAAATTTCATCCAGATGTAGATGAAATTCATAAAAGAGCAGTAGCAATTGATAAAAAGATTAGTATCGCAACAGTTTACCGAACCGTGAAATTATTAGAAGAGGCGGACATTATTGATCGTCATGAGTTTAAAGAGGGTAAATCAAGATATGAGGCAGTGACTGAAACACATCATGATCACTTAATTGATATTAACTCTGGAGAAATAATTGAATTTGTGGATGATGAAATTGAAAAACTTAAAAAAAAAATTGCTAACAAATTAGGCTTTGAACTTGTCGATCATCGTCTAGAATTATATTGTAAGAAATTAAAATAATTGTCTAAAAATTTTTATATAAAAACATTTGGTTGTCAAATGAATGAATACGATTCAAATCGTATTGCAGATTTGCTTCAATCAATTAATTTTACTAAAGTAGAGCAAGAAAATCTTGCTGACTATTTTATTTTCAATACTTGTCATATTAGAGAGAAAGCTACTCAAAAAGTTTATTCAGACATAGGAAAAATAAAGAAAATATTTAGGGATAAAAAAAATAAACCAACATTTATATTAGCAGGATGTGTCGCCCAAGCCGAGTCCTCTGTCGTTTTTGAAAAAAGTGATTTTGTTGATATCGTTGTAGGACCGCAAGCTTATCACAAGCTACCCAATATTATCCAAGAGCATGATCAAAATAAAAAAAAGGTATGTAATACTGATTTAGATGTTTCTGAAAAATTTGATACTTTAAATACTTATAAAAATAATTTTTCTAAAGTTTCCTCTTTTGTAACTATTCAGGAGGGTTGTGATAAATTTTGCAAGTTCTGTGTTGTGCCTTATACAAGAGGACCTGAATTTTCTAGAAGTGCAGATACAATTATGAATGAAGTTAACAATCTAGTTGATAGTGGAACTAGAGAGATTGTATTGCTTGGGCAAAATGTTAGCGCATATCAACATGAAGATTTTAATCTTGCTAAATTAATTAAGCAAATTGCCTCTATTACAAATTTAGAAAGAATAAGATTTACAACTTCCCACCCTAATGATTTTGATGAGGAACTTATTAATATTTTTAAAGACGAACCAAAGCTGATGCCCCAACTTCATTTACCTGTTCAATCTGGTTCTAATAAAATACTGGAACTGATGAACAGAAAGCATTCCAGGGAATTTTATTTAGATTTGATTGGCAAATTCAAGAGCGTCAGACCTGATATTGAATTCTCTAGTGATTTTATCGTTGGATATCCTGGTGAAACGGAGGAAGATTTTGAGCAAACAATTAACCTAGTTAAGGAGGTTGGATTTTCTAATTCTTACTCTTTTATTTATAGTCAAAGACCAGGAACTCCAGCAGTCGATTTAGATCAAATATCAAAATCTATAGCTCAAAAACGCTTAGAGAAATTACAACAGCTTCTTTTTGACTTGCAATTAAAGTCTAATGAAAGCAAAATTAATAAAAAAACAAAAGTATTAATTGAAAATATGACAAGTACAGCAAATCAATTTTTTGGAAGAAATGAATATATGCAGCCTGTATTTATTCATGCAGATAATTGTACAATCGGAAATGTAATAGATGTTTCGATCAATTCTTATAAGAGAAATAATTTATTTGGGACTATAAATTAAAATTAATGGTTAGTTCTACAAACTCTACTAATTTTTTACAGGTCTTAGAATCTAATTCAGATACAATTAACTTGCATATCAAGAACAACACTAGCTTAGTAAAAATTAGTGGAACCCATGATGAAAATTTTCACTTGTTGGAAAAATTATCAAATACAAAAATTAGCTTAAGAGGCAATCATATAACAATAAAAGGAACTAACAAAAATTCAGAAACAGTCGTCAGTGTTATTAATTTACTATTAAAAAAATCTTTTGAAAAAGATGATATTGACCAAGAAGATGTAAAATCAATTTTTAGTTTTGAGTCTAAAAATTTAGCTGATGAGAAATTTTCTGAAATATCACCTGGCATTAAAACTTTAAAAAAAACAGTATTACCAAGAACTGCTAAGCAAAAAAAATATGTAAAAGATTTAAGGAGTAACAATATTATATTTGCTTTAGGACCGGCTGGAACTGGTAAAACTTATTTAGCAGTTGCAGTTGCTGTAGAAAAATTAATAAAAGGAGATGTAGAAAAAATAATTCTCTCCAGACCTGCCGTTGAAGCAGGAGAAAATCTTGGTTTTTTACCAGGAGATATGAAGGAAAAAATTGATCCATATCTAATCCCTTTGTACGATGCCTTGCACGAACTATTAGGTTTTGAAAAAATGCAAAAAAGAATTGAGGATGGTTCTATAGAAATTGCACCTCTGGCATTCATGAGAGGAAGAACGCTGAAAAATTCATTTGTTATTTTAGATGAGGCGCAGAATGCAACAAAAACTCAAATAAAGATGTTTTTAACTAGACTAGGTGATAATTCAACAATGGTTGTTAATGGCGATCCAAGCCAAGTAGATTTGGTAAAATCTCACACTTCAGGTTTAACTCGTTCAATTGGAATTTTAAAAGAAGTAGAAGAAGTTAAAATAGTTTATTTTGACTCAAAAGATGTACAAAGGCATCCTTTAGTAAGCAAGATTATCAATGCTTATGAAAATAATGAAGATGCATAAAGTAGAAATTTTAATCAAAGACAACAAATGGAAAAAAGAAATATCGGATATAGAAAACTTATTTTCTATATATTTTAATACTATTTTTAATACTTTTAAAAAATTTAAAAAAAAAAAACTGGAAATATCAATTTTATTAACAAACTCAAAAGAAATGAAAGATTTAAATAAGAAGTTTAGAAAAAAAAATAAAGATACAGATGTTTTGTCTTTTCCTAATTATCAAAAGTCTTTTTTTGCTAAAAAAACAATTCCAAATCATATTTTTTTAGGCGATCTAGCTTTATCTTATAACTATATAAAAAAAACAAAATTAAATTTTATAAAATACATTGAAAAAGTTTTTGTTCATGGATGTCTACATCTTGTAGGTTACAAGCATGATAATATGAAAGAATATAATATAATGTCAAAATTAGAAAAAAAAATATTATCTCAAATATCATGAGTTCTAAAAATAATTTTTTAAAAAAAATACTTAAAATTTTTTCTTCTGAAGATAAAAATAATTTAAGAGAAAGTATTCAAGGAGCAATTGAAGAAAGTTCTAAAAATGGTCATGATAACTCTAATCTTTCTTATAAAGAAAAAACTATTTTAGAAAATATTTTAACTATCAATAAACTAAAAGCGTCTGATATTATGGTTCCAAGAGCTGAAATCATTTCAGCAAGTTATCAATCAAATTACGATGATTTGATTGTAATTATTAATAAAGAATCGCATTCTAGGATTCCAATTTACAGAAAGGATTTGGATGATGTTATTGGAATGGTTCATATTAAGGATTTGATTAAATTTATTTCTAGCAATTCAAAAGAACAGTTTCAAATCAAAGATATTATAAAAGATATTTTATTTGTTCCTCCTTCAATGCCAGTTTTGAATATTTTATTAAAAATGCAATCAACAAAGTTACACATGGCTCTAGTTATTGATGAACATGGTGGGACAGATGGCTTAGTTACTATTGAGGATTTAGTTGAAGAAATTGTAGGTGAGATACAAGACGAACATGACAATGAGGAGGTTATCGATTTTAAAAAAATAGATGACAAGACATTTGTTGCAGATGCCAAAATGGAAGTTAGTGACTTTATTAAAAGAACCAATATGGATTTTAACTCAGATAAAGTTGATACCTTAGGAGGATACGTTTTTTCGCTAATTAATCGAGTTCCCCACAAAGGAGAAATTATCAAAACTGAAGATAAAAAATATGCATTCGAGATTGTTGATGCTGATCCAAGGAAGATAAAAGTTCTAAAAATTTATTATTCTTAAAGTGAATGAAAAATTATTTTTTAAATAATTTTTTTATAACTAAATATAAGTATTTATATATATTTATTCTTGGCTGTTTATTGAGCTTTTCATTGCCGCCATACAATCAAACATGGATTAGTTTTTTAGTATTTCCGTTACTACTTTTTTTTTTATTAAAAAATCAATATTCTAATTATAAATCTTTTTTTATTATTGGTTGCTTATTTGGATTTGGATACTTTCTTTGTAGCCTGTATTGGATCCATTATTCACTCAATTTTGATCCAGATTTAATTTTCTTAAAGCCCCTAACAATATTTGTTATCCCTGCTTTCTTATCCATTTTTTATGGCTTGAGCTTTCTTTGTGTTAAAAAATTTGTTTCAACAAAATTAAATTTTATCATTATTTTTTCTATTATTTTGGCAATATTTGATTTTGTAAGAGGATATTTATTTACAGGATTTCCATGGAATTTATTTGTTTATACTTGGAGCTGGTCTCTTGAGAGTATTCAAATATTAAATCTATTTGGAACTTATAGTCTAAATTTACTATCCATCTTTATTTTTTCTTTTCCTTTTTTTATTTATTTTCAAGATAATCTTCAAAAAAAAATTGGTTATTTGTTTATCCTTTTATTTATTTTATGTTTAAATTTTTACTATGGCTTCAATTCATTCAAAAAAAATAATTTAACAACAATACCAAATTTACAAGTTGTTTCTGTTCAGCCAGATAGAAGTTTAGAAAATTTTTTACTAGAAAATAATGAAATTAACTATGTTAATCAGCTTATTAAAATCAGCAATCCTCAAATTTATAAAAAAAAACAAACAGTTTTTGTTTGGCCTGAAGGAGTTCTTTCAAATTTAAGTAATTTAAAAATTTATCAAAATTTAATCAAAGATAATTTTTTTGAAAATCAAATTATTGTTTTTGGATCTACTAATTTACAAAATAATAAAATGTTCAATAGTATGATTGTAATTAATAATAATGGAAAAATTTTAAATATTTACTCAAAGTTAAAATTAGTACCCTTCGGAGAATTTATTCCTTTCGTAGATTTAGTTGAAAAACTAAATTTAAAAAAAATTACTTTTGGATACGGATCATTTGAAAATGGTCAAGAAAGAAAGCCCATACCTGTTTTTAATAACTTAAGTTTTTTACCACTTATTTGCTATGAGATGATTTTTTCAGGTGCAATTAATCTGGATACAAAACCTTATAATTTTATTTTAAATATTTCTGAAGATGGTTGGTTTAACAAGTCTATAGGTGTCCATCAGCATTATGTTCACTCGATATTTAGGGCAATAGAAGAAGGAAAACATATCATAAGATCTACTAATCAAGGTTTGTCATCTAGTATTTTACCTAATGGAATTACTAATAAAATTACTAAACTTGATGGTTTTTCTAAAATAAATACTGAAATTTTTATTAATCAAAATGAAACAATGTTTAGTGTTTATAAAAATAAAATTTTTTATTTACTAATAGTACTTCTATCTATATTGCTCATTATCTTTAGGAGAAAATGAATAAAAATTATATTTTTACCAGTGAGTCTGTATCAGAAGGTCACCCAGATAAAGTTTGTGATATTATCTCAGATACAGTTTTAGACTTATACTTGTCTGAATTCAATGAAAGTAGAGTTGCCTGTGAAACTCTAACGACTACTAATAAAGTAATAATTTCAGGTGAAGTTCGTGGACCAAAAATTGAATCAAGCAAAATTGAGCAATTAATTAGAGATCAAATCAAGGATATTGGTTATGAACAAGAGGGATTTCATTATAAAAATTTAGAATTTTTTAACTATTTGCATGAGCAATCTGCAGATATTGCACAAGGTGTCGACTCTTCAGGAAACGAAAAAGATGAAGGTGCAGGAGATCAGGGAATAATGTTTGGTTATGCTTGTAATGAGACCAAAGAATTAATGCCAGCACCTATTATTTATTCTCATAAAATTTTACATGAATTAGCTTTGGCAAGAAAATCTGGACCTTTAAAATTATTAGGACCAGACTCAAAAAGTCAAATATCTGTTGTATATGAAAATGGTAAACCAACTGGTGTAACTTCAGTTGTTGTTTCTACCCAACATGATGAATCGATTGGTCAAAAAGAGGTAAAAGAATTAATTCGGCCTTATGTGAAAAAAATTCTTCCAGAAAGTTGGGTTTGTCCGGAAGATAAATTTTATGTTAATCCTACAGGTAGATTTGTAATAGGTGGTCCAGATGGTGACACTGGTTTAACGGGCAGAAAAATTATTGTTGATACCTATGGAGGAGCTGCTCCACATGGTGGAGGTGCTTTTTCTGGAAAAGATCCAACTAAAGTTGATAGATCGGCAGCTTACGCAGCAAGATATTTAGCTAAAAATATTGTTGCTTCTGGCATAGTAGACAAATGTGTGATTCAACTTTCTTATGCCATTGGAGTTTCTCAACCTTTATCAATTTATTTAAATATTTTTCAGGATAATAAAAATTTAGAAGAAAAAATTATTAAAGTTATACAAAATAATTTTGACTTAAGTCCTAGAGGGATAAGAAATGCATTAGAATTGAACAAACCAATTTATCAAAAAACCGCCGCTTATGGCCATTTTGGCAGAGAACCAGGAACAGATGGATCATTTAGCTGGGAAAAAACAAATTTAGCTAACTTGTTTAAAAAAGAAATTTAATGAAACAAAAAACATTTTTTGGAAGATTACAATCAAGAAAACTTTCACTTGAAAAAAAAAAATTCTAGATCAAAATTTACAAAATTTATTATTTAATCCAAATAAAGTTAAACAAGAAAAATCTCTTATTTTAGAGATTGGCTTTGGCATGGGGCATAATTTAATTGCTTTAGCTAAAAAAAATCCCAATAATATTTTTGTTGGGGTTGATCCATTTTTAAATGGTGTTGCAAACTTAGTTCATACATGTGTAAAAGAAAATGTATCCAATATTTTTTTATATCCAACTCCAGTAGAAAAATTTTTTGAGGATTTTAAAAAAATTATATTAGATCAAGTATATATTTTATTTCCAGATCCATGGCCAAAAAAAAAACATCATAAAAGAAGATTGGTGAAAGCAAGTTTTATTTTGTCTATTTTGGAAAAGTTAAAACCAAAAGGTAAAATTTTATTTGCTACTGATAACCAAGATTATTATGAGAGAGTCCATGATGATTTGACTGAATTAATAACTTGCAAAACACCGATAAAATTAATTAAAAAAGACCCAAAACACCTTGAAAATACAAAATATTTTAAGAGGGCTAATAAATTGGGAAATAAAGTGCATTTTTTAGTTATTGTAAAATTATAAATATTGGAGTAATTTCAGCCAAAATTAACGATTAAGAAATGGGCTTAGGCCCTTTTTTTTTACTACAAACAAACATGCTAAATAATAGAATTGATAGTACAGAATTAATAAGAATTGCAGACGCTGTTGCAGACGAAAAATCGATTAGTAAAGATCTTGTATTAACATCGATGGAAAGCGCTATAGAAAAAGCAGCAAGAACAAGGTACGGAACTGAAAACGATATTTATGTTGCAATTGATAGAACTACGGGAAAAATTGAACTGGGTCGAAAACTTAAAGTTGTAGATAAAGTTTTAAATTCACATTCAGAAATTAGTTTAGAAGAAGCTAAAGCGAAAAAAGAAGATGCAAAAATAGATGATATTATCAATGAAGAATTGCCACCTATTGATTTTGGAAGAATTGCGGCTCAAACTGCTAAGCAAGTTATTTCTCATCAAATAAGAGATGCCGAAAGAGACAGACAGTACGATGAATTTAAAGATAAAGTTGGAGAAATATTAAGTGGAATAGTTAAACGTTCAGAATATGGAAACATAATTGTTGATTTGCAAAAATCAGAGGCAATTATTCGAAGAGAAGAACTTATTCCAAGAGAGAACTTAAAAAATGGTGATCGTATCAAGGCCTATTGCTATGATGTGAGAAGAGAAAGCAAAGGTCCTCAAATATTTCTATCAAGAGCTCACCCACAGTTTTTGGCAAAACTTTTTTATCAAGAAGTTCCGGAGATTTACGAAGGAACGATTAGTATTAAATCTGTAGCAAGAGATCCTGGAAGTAGAGCAAAAATTTGCGTTCAATCTAAAGAAAGTTCTATTGATCCAGTAGGAGCATGTGTGGGAATGCGTGGAAGCAGAGTACAGGCTATCGTGAATGAATTACAAGGTGAAAAAATTGATATTATCAATTGGACCGATGACGCTTCATCTCTAGTAAAAAGCGCTTTATCACCTGCTGAAGTCATGAAAGTAATTATTGCAGAAGATGAAAGAAGAATTGAAGTTGTAATCGACGAGAATAATTTAAGTAAAGCTATTGGTCGAAGAGGACAAAATGTAAGACTAGCCTCTAAACTTCTTGATTATGAAATAGATATTTTAACTGACAAGGAAGAGTCCGAAAAACGTCAGTCCGAATTTAAATTTAGTACTGATAAATTAGTGAAAAGCTTAGAAATAGATACTACCATGGCGCAATTGCTTGTGTCCGAGGGATTTTCTAATATTGAAAAAATTTCAGAGGCAAATGTGGAAGATTTTTTAAAAATAGATGGTTTTGATGAAGAAACTGCTGGAGAATTAAAAAATAGAGCGAAAGAATTTATTCAAGAAGAAGCAGAAGAAATTTCAAAAAAAATTAAAGAGCTTGGAATTCATGAGGATTTAGCAAATCATAAAGGTCTTAGTTTAGGGATGTTATTAATATTAGGCGAAGACAATATTAAAACGTTAAAAGACTTTGCTGAGCTTGCGACAGATGAATTGATAGGTGGATACGATGAAATTAAAGGAAAAAGAGAAAAATTTGATGGTATCCTTGAAGAGTTTGATATTTCTAGAAAAGACGCAGATGATTTAATTATGCGTGCTAGAAAAAAAGTCTTTAATATTTAGTGAGAAGTAAGGTGATAAACAATGAGCACAAAAGAAAAGAAAAAAAAATTAACTCTAAAGAATTTTACTGGAAGTGCTCCCAGTTCAGTAAATAAAACTGTAGCTAAAAAAACATCAGATATTTTTAAAAGTAAGGAGCAACCAACTCCAACTGCACCGGTAGTAAAGTCAGAAGAAACTATTATTAAGCCAACTACCGATACTCCAAAGGTTAAAACTGAAGTTGAGAAGCCAAAAACAGCCAAAGAATGGGCCAAGAAAAAGATTCAAGAAGAGCTTTTTTTGAAAGCCAATAAAAAAAATGCTGTTAAAAAAAGAGATTATAGACTGACAGTTACAAAGGCTTTATCTGACGAGGAAGAAGAAGAAATAAGAGTTAGAAGCGAAGCTTCCATTAAAAGAGCTAGAGAAAAGCAGTTTAAAAAACAATCAAGTGACTCTGAAGAAGAAGCACAAAAAATCGTAAGACAAGTTAAGATTCCCAAAGTTATTACAATTCAAGAGCTTGCAAACCGAATGGCAGAAAGAGC
>JAYONI010000015.1:0-11047 GCA_038121265.1 Candidatus Pelagibacteraceae bacterium
ACAACCCAATATTTAAATAATAAGAAAGGTAAAAAAAATGAAAAAAATAATAAGCACAGTATTTTTTATTTTCTTTGCAACATCAGTATTTTCAGCAGAGCCGCTGGTTGATGTTTCTTGGTTAAATAAAAATTTAAATAATAAAAAAGTATTTATTTTAGATATACGAAATAAAATAGATAAAGGATCTTATGAGACTTTTAAATTAGCTCATGTTCCAGGATCAGTTCACTCAGATTATCTTACGGGTGGATGGAGAGCTGAAATTAAAGGAGTGGTTGGTCAATATCCTGGTACTAAACATTTAGAACAATTGATTGGAAGCTTAGGAATTAATAACTCCAAGCATGTGGTAATTGTATACGGTGGTGCTAACTCAACAGACTTTGGAAGTGCAGCTAGAATCTATTGGACTTTTAAAACTCTTGGTCATCAAGAAGTATCTATTTTAAATGGTGGATTTAATGCTTGGCAAAAAGCTGGCTTACAAACAGAAGCTGGTGAAAATAAAATTACACCGTCTAAATTTGTAGCTAAATTTGATAAAAAATATTTAGCAGATTACAAAGAAGTAAGAGACGCTAGAAGAGATCGAAACGGCTATACTTTGATTGATGCTCGACCAGTAGAATTTTTTAAAGGTGAGAAAAAGTTTCCAACTATTGAAAGAGCTGGAACTATTCCCACTGCTAAAAATCTACAAGAATCAACTTTAATTGATGGTAATTACTCCATTAAAACTGCGGATGAAATTAAACAACTAGTCAAAGAAGCAGATCTAAAAGCTAAAAAAGGATTTGTTACTTTTTGTAACACTGGGCACTGGGCTGCTACAGTTTGGTTTGGTTTAAGTGAAATTGCCAAAGTTCCAAATGTAAAAATGTATGATGGCTCTATGGCGCATTGGACAATCAATCCTAAAAACGAAGTTATCAAAGGCTAATAATTTTTCACACACGTAGGTTAATTTATTTAACCTACGTGTTAGCTTTTAAATTAAAAATATTATACTTTCCCTTATGGAAAATTTCAGAAAAAGTGAGATACCTTATCTCTTAGTTGGAATTTTTTTATCTATTTTTATATTAAATTTTTTACATCAAGAACTTGGCTTAAGGCACGTATTAGTTTTTAGTATTGGTTTGGGTCTTGGGATAACACTGTATCATGCTTCATTTGGATTTACCGGAGGCTGGAGAGAATTTATTGAACATAAAAAAAGCAGTTCCTTAAGAGCGCAAATAATAATGCTTGCATTTGCTGTTGTGCTTTTTTCACTCTCCATTGGTAACAAAAGTTTAATTTATGATGGAAATATGGTTGGCGCTATCGCGCCATTAAGTATTTCTGTAATTGTTGGATCTTTTATTTTTGGCTTTGCCATGCAATTGGGTGGAGGCTGTGGTTCGGGAACTTTATTTACTGCTGCAAGCGGCAATACAAAAATGTTAGTTACCTTAATTTTTTTTATTATTGGCTCATTAGTTGGAACATATCATTTTACCTTTTGGTCATCTTTGCCATCACTTGGTACAATTTCCTTAATAGACAAGTTTAATGCCTATGAAAATATTGGAATGCAACTTAGTTTTTTATTTTTATTATATATTGGTTTTTCTTTTTTAGAGTCAAAACGAAATCATCAAATTAATCATTTAGATATTTTTAAGACATCAAATTTTAATATCGTAAAAGGACCTTGGCCTCTTTTTTTAGGTGCAGTGTTACTAGCAATATTGAATTTTTTTATGTTACATGCGGCAGGTCACCCTTGGTCGGTTACTTTTGCTTTTGGATTGTGGGGAGCAAAAATTGCAAATATAATTGGAATAAATGTTGGTGAATGGGATTTTTGGCAATTGTCCTACCCTAGCACTGCTTTAGAAAATAGCGTTCTTGCAGATCCAACCACTGTTTCTAATTTAGGAATTATTTTAGGAGCTTTGATAGCTGTAAATTTAGCTGGAAAATTTTCGAATAAATCCAATATAAATTCAAAACTATTTCTGGCTGCAGTAATAGGGGGATTTTTTATGGGATATGGTGCAAGACTGGCATTTGGATGCAATGTGGGAGCCTTATTTAGCGGCATAGCTTCTGGAAGTTTGCATGGTTGGGTATGGTTTTTATTTGCATTTATTGGCTCTATTTATGGGGTCAAAGCTAGGAAATATTTCTACTAATGAAAAATATTCTTTATTTATTTTTAATTATTTTACTTATCGTTCTTGCACTATTAGATCACGACAAGAATGGAGTTGCTTACAATCCATTATTTCACAAAAGTGGTGACAACAACTCTAGTAATATTTCTATGCCTTGTGGACTTGGTGGATCACATAATCACAAACATTAAATATTGACTTTTTAATTCATTTATTATTTAAAGCTTATAGCGCTGATTTAGTTCAAATTGCGGGCGCTTTATAAAACCAGCTAAAGCGATTGTAACCACCGCTCTAGCCGGTGGTTTTTTTTTGGATATTCCATTTGAAACTACCGAAAATTTGACCCTAAAAATTATGAAAAAAAATGATTTAAAATTAAGTTTTGAATTTTTTCCAGCTAAAAATTCTGCTGCAGAAGAGCAAGCCTGGAGTAGTTTAAAAAAATTAGAAAACTTTAATCCTGAATTTTTTTCTGTCACTTTTGGTGCGGGTGGAGGTGAAAGATTAAAAAGCGATTCTTTCGTCAAAAAAATAGGTAAAAATTCTCTTGTACCTGTAGCAGGTCATTTAACATGCGTAGACATGTCTAAAGAAGAAATTAATGATTTGGCACTTGGCTGGTTCGAAAAAGGAATAAATAAAATTGTAGCTTTACGAGGTGATGTTAGAGAAACAAATAAAAAATACAAACCTCATCCAAATGGCTACGTTAATGCTGCAGATATGTGCTTGGGATTAAAAAAATTAGCTAATTTTGATATTGCAGTTGGAGGCTATCCAGAAGTTCATCCTGACTCTAAGAATAAACAAGATGATATTGATAATTTAAAAAGAAAAATAGACTCAGGTGCTGACAAAATTATCACTCAATATTTTTTTGATAAGGATGTATTTCTTCGATACCGAGACGAAGTTATCAAAGCAGGAATCAAAGTTCCTTTGATACCTGGAATTATGCCAATTTCTAATTTTAATAAAATAAAAAATTTTAGCGCAATGTGTGGGGCAACTATCCCGGATTGGGTAGCAAGTGAATTTATTAATTTAGATCAAACCCCTGAAGTACAACAATTTGTTGGAGCAAGTTTAGCTAGTGATTTAGTAAAAAAACTAAAAAAAGAAGAAGTAAATGAATTTCATTTTTATACTTTAAATAAATATGAATTAACTTTTGCCGTGTGCTCTAGACTCTTGTCTTTGCAAAGCAATTTAAACAATAATGAAAATAAAGGAGAAGTAAGATTATGATACAAGTCGCATCCATTGGTTATCCAAGAATAGGTCCAAAAAGAGAATTAAAAAAAGCCCTGGAGCAATTTTGGAAGGGAGAAATACAAGAACAAGATTTACACAATGTAGCCAAAAGTTTACGAAAACAAAATTGGCAAACACAAAAAAGTGCTGGTGTAGACCTGATTTCCTCAAATGATTTTTCATTTTATGATCAAGTGCTGGATGCTATTTGCTTATTAGGAGCTGTTCCTAAAAGATACAAATGGGATGGCCAGGAAGTAAGTCTTGCTACTTACTTTGCAATGGCAAGGGGTTCGCAAACTAAAGAATTAGATGTTCCTGCATTAGAAATGACAAAATGGTTTGATACGAACTATCATTATCTAGTTCCTGAACTTTCTAAAGAACAAACTTTTAAATTAAGTTCAAATAAACCTTTTGAAGAATATGAAGAAGCTAAACAGGCAGGTTTTCATACCAAGCCTATTATTTTAGGTCCATTAACATTTCTTCTTTTAGCCAAAGGAATTGACGGATCTGATACGATCAATTTATTAGATAAAGTTTTACCAGTGTATAAACAAATTGTAGAAAAATTTTCTCAATTAGGAGCTGAGTGGATACAGATTGATGAACCAATCTTAGTAAAAGATTTAGATTCTAATATTGTATCAAAAATTAAAAATACACTTAACCAAATTAAAGAATCTGCAGGAAACAGTAAAATTTTATTAACTACTTACTTTGAAGATCTTAATGATGATGTAAAAAAAGAAGTTTTTGCAAGCAATGTAGATGTTGTTCATTTGGATTTGGTAAGAGGAAATAAAAATAAAGAGTATGTAAAAAACTCCAATAAAAAACTTTCCTTAGGATTAGTAGATGGAAGAAATGTTTGGAAAACAAATTTACAAGAAAAAATTAATTTCATTAAAGACAATGTTTCTGGTGATGTTATTATTGCTTCTTCTTGTCCTCTACTTCATTCTCCTTATGACCTAGAGTTAGAACAAAAAGTTCCAGCTGAAATCAAAAGATGGCTATCTTTTGCAAAACAAAAATTACTAGAGCTAAACGTTATTAAAAGTTTTATTAATGAAGGGTCGCATCAAGAGGCGTTGGAAACAAATGCTGCAGATATTCATGATAGAGAAACCTCAAAACTAATTCATGATGATGTGGTTAAAAATAGAATTAAAACGATTAATAAATCAATTACAGAGAGAAAATCTAGTTATGTGGATAGAGCTAAAATTCAAAAAAATATTTTTTCTCTTCCAAAATATCCAACTACAACTATTGGATCATTTCCTCAAACTACTGACGTTAGGCAGGCAAGAGCTAAATTTAAACGTGGAGAACTTGATGAAGCAAGCTATGAAAAATTTCTAGAAGAAAAAACGATTGACACTATTAAAAAACAAGAGGCGATCGGAATCGATGTTATTGTTCATGGTGAATTTGAACGTAATGATATGGTGGAATACTTTGGTGAACAGCTCAAAGGTTTCACTTTTACTTCTAGCGGGTTTGTTCAAAGTTATGGATCACGTTGTGTTAAACCTCCAATTATTTATGGAAATGTATCAAGACCAAAACCTATGACAGTCAGATGGTCTAAATTTGCACAGGAACAAACCAAGCAAATTGTGAAAGGAATGTTAACTGGACCCATTACTATTTTGCAGTGGTCATTTGTTCGAGATGATCAACCTAGAAAATTCACGGCACAAGAGATTGGATTTGCGATTAGAGATGAAGTTGAAGATCTTGAAAAAAATGGAATTCGAATGATCCAGATTGACGAACCAGCGCTTAGAGAAGGCCTTCCTTTAAAGAAAAAAGACTGGAAAGATTACCTTTCTTGGTCCGTAGATTGTTTTAAAATATCTGCTGCAGTTGTTAAAGACGAAACTCAGATTCATACTCACATGTGTTACGCAGAATTTGAGGATATTATCGACTCTATTGCAGCATTAGATGCAGATGTCATTTCTATTGAAACGTCTAGATCCAGAATGGAACTTCTCACAACTTTTGAAAAGTTCAAATACCCTAATGAAGTTGGACCAGGAGTTTATGATATTCACTCTCCTCGCGTTCCATCAAAAGATGAAATGAAAGTTCTTATCGAAAAGGCATCTAAGCTTATTGACCCAACAAGAATTTGGGTTAATCCAGATTGTGGATTAAAAACTAGAGGATGGCCTGAAACAATTGATGCATTAACTAAAATGGTAAATGCCGCAAAAGAATTGAGGGTAAGCTAATTGAAAAAAAAATTTAAGTTAGAAACAAATCTAGTTAGGGGTGGCCTAACTAGATCTAACTTCAAAGAAACATCCGAAGCTATTTTTTTAAATTCTGGATTTGTTTATGACTCACCAGAACAAGCAGAAGCAATTTTTTTAGGAAAACAAAAAGGGTTTCAATACACACGGTATGCCAATCCAACTATAGAAATGTTTGAGCAAAGACTTGCTCTGCTTGATGGATCAGAAAGTTGCTTTGCTACAGCAAGCGGCATGGCTGCTGTTTTTGGATCTATGATGTGTCAATTACAAGCTGGAGATCATGTTGTTTCAGCTTCAGCCTTATTTGGATCATGCAGGTATATTTTAAAAGATATTCTACCAAAATTTGGTATTGAGGTAACTTTTGTAAATGGAACCAATATCAATGAATGGAAAAAAGCTATTCAAAAAAATACAAAAATTTTCTTTTTTGAATCACCATCTAATCCATGTTTAGAAATTATTGATATCAAACAAGTTTGTTCTATTGCTAAGAAAAATAAAATAATAACTATCGTAGATAATATTTTTGCCTCCCCCGTTCTGCAGCAGCCTATTAAGTTTGGTGCAGATATTATTATCTATTCTGGAACAAAACATATTGATGGTCAAGGCAGAGCTATGGGTGGAGCAATTTGTTGTACTAAAAAATTTAAAGAAGATATTTTAAAACCTTTTTTAAGACATACCGGTCCTTGTATTAGTGCATTTAATGCATGGGTTCTGCTAAAAAGTATGGAAACAATTAAAATTAGAGTTCATTCTCAATCTCATACAGCGCAAAAAATTGCTGAGTTTTTAGAAAAACATAAAAAAGTTGAAAAAGTATTTTATCCTGGTCTTAAATCTTTTGCGCAATACGCTTTAGCAAAAAAACAACAGTCTGCTGGTGGAACAATGATATCTTTTAAAATTAAAGGTTCAAAAAAAGAGGCTTTTAAATTTATTAAAAACTTAAAAATATTCGATATTTCTAATAATCTTGGCGATACCAAGTCATTAGTTACTCATCCAACTACCACAACTCATAAAGTTTTAGGTGAAAAAGACAGAATAAGCCTTGGTATTACACCAAATCTTGTAAGGCTATCTATTGGACTTGAAAATCTAGAGGACTTAAAAAAAGATATTCTGGATTCTTTGAATAAGTCTTAGATTAAACATAATTCAATCCGAATCCGCCTTAATTAAGGAATACATATCCTCGCA
Organism: Candidatus Pelagibacteraceae bacterium; assembly: GCA_038121265.1. GTDB lineage: Bacteria > Pseudomonadota > Alphaproteobacteria > Pelagibacterales > Pelagibacteraceae > IMCC9063. The sequence goes on from JAYONI010000015.1 coordinate 6,905, forward strand.
CTAACAACTAACAAAGGAAATACCATGAAAAAAGTACTGGCACTAATGTTGTCTTGCTTTTTATTAACTTCGGCAGCTTTAGCAGCAGGAAATGCTACTGAGCTAATGAAGCAAGTAGATCAAAAAATATCTGAGTCTAAACAGCTTTCAGCTGAAGAACTAAAAGATATTAAATCTTTAAGAGTACAAGCAGAAGATGCTCTTAAAAATGGAGACGAAGAAGAATCTGAAAAACTTCTTAAAGAAGCTCTAAATTTACTTGGGTAATTAAACATTAATATAAAGGCGCAGTATATCTGCGCCTTTAAAAACATAGTTTCATCAAATCATTGTCACAATTTAAAAATAAAATTTTATTGATTAAAGAGGAAATTATTATGAAACTTATAAAACCTGCAAAAATTGATCCTATTGAAATAAAAAAAGAATCTAATTTTTTTTCTAAAACAGTTTCAGCAATTGTAGCTGCTAATCTGTTAATACTTGGGATGATTTATTTTACTATTTATAATGGTTAAGATTTTGTTATTAGCTTTACAATCTTAAAATAAATACTTCTAGGTAAAATTCTTAAAATCTTAAATAAGATCATCATCGGTAAAGGGAAAGTAATTTCATACTTTTCTTTTTTTAAACCATCTACAATAATATCTGCAGCTTTATCTGCGCTCATCAAAAAAGGCATATCAAAAGTATTTTTTTCAGTTAGCCTTGATTTAACAAAACCAGGATTAATGATGCTAGTTTTGATATTAAACTTATCACAATCAATTTTTATGGATTCGATATAATTCATCATAGCTGCTTTGCTAGGCCCGTAAGAAGAAGAGTTTGGCAATCCGCCAAAACCAGCGAGAGAACTGACCACAGCCAAATGTCCTGATTGTTGTTTTTGAAACAATGGTAAAATAACTGAGCAGACATTAATTAATCCAATAAAATTAATATCCATTGTTTTTTTAAATAATCCTAAGTTAATTTCAAAGGTTTTGTCTGGCTCATAATAACCAGAACAATAAATAACTTTATCTATTTTGTGTATTTTATCGATTATTCCAATTAATTTTTTTTGACAATCTTGCTCTAGGGTCACATCCACAACCTCTGTCAAAATGGCAGCTTTTTTATTTGCAAAATCTTTCTGTAATTGACTTAATTTAGCTTCCGTTCTGCCAAGTAAAATTAAATTTTCACATTGATCACTGTATTTTTCCGCAAGAGCATTTCCTATTCCAAAAGTTGCTCCAATAATTAAAATATTCATAAAACTTATTAATAAATAACAAATAAAATGATATATAGTTAGCTTTATGGCATCAAGAATTGAATCAGATAGTTTCGGAAAAATAAAAGTACCAAATGACAAATATTGGGGTGCAGGAACGCAAAGATCGCTACAATTTTTTAAGATTGGAAAAGTCAAAGTCCCAATTGAACTTATTCACTCCATAGCTATTGTAAAAAAAGCAGCAGCTATTGTTAACGAAAAGTATAAAGATATTACTCCAAAAATTTCTAAGGCAATTATTAAAGCGGCGGAAGAAGTTATTGCTGGAAAGCTAGATAATAATTTTCCATTAAGAGTTTGGCAAACAGGCTCTGGAACACAGACAAATATGAATGTCAACGAAGTCATTGCCAATAGAGCTATAGAAATATTAGGTGGTAAAATGGGTAGTAAAAACCCGGTGCATCCAAATGATCATGTAAATAAAGCTCAATCAACAAATGATACTTTTCCAACTGCAATGCACATAGCAATTGCTCTTGAAACCAAAAAAAAATTATTACCTGCAATGCAAAGTTTAGAAAAAGCACTAGCAAAAAAAGTAAATGAATTTAAAAATATTGTAAAAATTGGAAGAACTCACTTACAAGATGCAACGCCTTTAACCCTTGGACAAGAATTTTCAGGATATCATATGCAAATTTCTAAATGCATTGCTCGTATCAATAGAGCTTTATTAGAAATTTATCCTCTAGCGCAAGGAGGGACTGCTGTTGGAACAGGTATTAATTCTAGAAAAGGCTGGGATAAAAAAATTGCGGCTGAAATAAAAAAAATAACAAAGCTTCCATTTCATACTGCAAAAAATAAATTTGAAGCTCTGGCTGCTCATGATTCTATTGTTAATTTTTCAGGAACATTAAATACATCAGCAGTAGCTTTAATGAAAATTGCAAATGATATAAGATTTTTAGGATCAGGTCCTAGAGCGGGATACGGGGAATTAATTTTACCTGAGAATGAACCAGGATCATCTATTATGCCAGGAAAAGTAAATCCAACTCAATGTGAAGCTGTAACGATGGTGTGTGTTAAAGTTATAGGTAACCACAATGGTATCACAATGGCTGGCTCTCATGGACATTTCGAATTAAATGTTTTCAAGCCTCTGATTGCACATAATATATTACAGTCCATAGACATTATGGCTGACTCAGTAAAATGTTTTGTTGATTTTTGTGTTAAGGGAATAAAAGCCAATCATAAAAAAATAAATCAGCTATTAAATGAATCTTTAATGTTAGTGACGGCACTAGCACCCAAAATTGGTTATGATAATGCTAGTAAAATTGCGAAAACGGCACATAAAAATGGAACCAATTTAAAAGAAGAAACTCTAAAAACAGGACTAATAACAGAGAAAGAGTACACTCAAATTATGAATCCTAAAAAAATGACCCATCCAAATTAAAATAAGCTTAAATAATTATCTAAAACTAAAGCCTTTTCAAACCTACCATCAATCAATTTATTAAGATTAGTCGTCATTATATTTAATTCATCTTTTGTATAATTTTTAGAACCTTTAATTTCATCAATACTAAACTTGGATTTGCCAATGTTAAAACTTCCAATAAAATTAATTTCAAATTTATTATTATTTATTTTTGATTTGCATATTTGCATACATAAATTTTTAAGATCCTTAGTTTTAAAATTACTTTCAAAAAACATTAATCTATCATTATTATCTTTAATGACTCTTCCCTTTATAGAAAAAAAATTTTTATCAGAAATAAATTCTATATTATTTAAAATAATATCTCCATTTTCAAAGGAAACATTTAGCTTTATATTATCAAAATAATTTTTATGTAAAATTATATTACTAAACTCTATTACAAAATTAGCATTAAAGTTACTTGAAAATAAAAATAAATTTTGTTGAAAAAAATTCGATATTTTTTTTAAATCTAAATTATTAAAATTGGTTCTATAAAAATTAAACTTTGATTTAGCGAATATATCTTGCTCATATAGTAATTCAATATTTCCGTTTCCACTAAAAATACTCGAAGTTAAAATAATGTTATCAAAATTTATTTTTTTTAAATTTGATTTATAATTAATTTCAGACTTTGCAGAAATATTTTTAAATTGTGGAAATACAATTTCATTTGCATATTGAATTTGTATTACAGGTGTTGAATTAATTTTATTTATATTATAAATAATATTAAATTTTATTTCTGGTATTTCAAATTGAATTTTATCATTTTGAAAATTAAAATTATATTTTAAAGTACCAAAATCACCTTGAGATTTAATTGAATGCAACCTACTTTTAACGAATTTTAAATTACCACTGCTATTATCAAGCGGAATTTCAGAGAAATTATTAAAAATTTTTATATCTATATTAGTAAAATTTAATTTATTTATAAAATTATTTTTGGAAATAAGAGAATTTAAATAATCCTCATGCGCAGATAATGATCCTTTTTCAAGATATATTTTATAAAATTTAAATTTATCTGAAAAAAAATGCAAAGGATTAATTAAAACTACTAATGAATTAACATTTCCACTAATCTGCTGATTACTATTTTCAAAAATTATATTTTCAAAGTTAATTTTTGGACCTTTTGAAAAGGAGTAACTAATTTTACCTTCAATTTTAATATTGGCATTAAAAGTCTTGGATAAAATTTCTTCATAAATATTTTTTTTATTTTCAAAATTGATCAAAAGCGGAAAGCTTACAATGCTCAATAAAAATAAAATAAAAAATACAAATAATTTTAAAAATAAATTTATTTTAATTATATTTTTTCTCATTTTTCTTATTGTATTTGGCTATTAATAATTTAATTAATATTTATGAATGAATCTGCGTCAAACTACTTAAATACGCT
>JAYONI010000016.1:0-10588 GCA_038121265.1 Candidatus Pelagibacteraceae bacterium
AAGAAATTAAAAAAGATAGAAGATGTATTCAAGTCAACTACGTTACTTTTAAAACGGACTGGCCAGTAGCTTAGACTACAATTCCTGAATAGGTAGTACTTCCATTTGTTTATTTTTCATTGAGGCAATAGCTTCTGTACAAGCAATTGCGCCAGCAAGTGTCGTAAAATAAGGTATAGTATTGTTTAATGCAGATCTTCTTAAAGATTTTGAATCTTCAATTGATTTTTTTCCAGAGGTTGTATTGATAACAATATCTATTTTTTTATCATCCAAGTATTCGACAATATGAGGAGAACCTTGTGTAACTTTATTAATTTTTTTACATGTAATGTTTTCAGCATTAAGGGTATCCGCTGTTCTTCCTGTAGCAAATAATTCAAACCCAAGATCTAATAATTTTTTTGCAAATGTTTTAATAAAAGGTTTATCTTTGTCATTTACAGAAATAAAAACGGATCCTTCCTTTGGAAGAAAGTTTCCTGCTGAAATCTGACTTTTTGCATAAGCCATACCAAAATCAAAATCTATACCCATAGACTCTCCTGTAGATTTCATTTCTGGACCAAGAATTGTATCTACTTCAGGAAATTTATTAAATGGAAATACTGCTTCCTTCACAGAAAACGTTTTGAGTTTTTTATTAGGAATATTTAGATCCTTTAACTTCATGCCAGACATAACTTTTGTCGCAATTTTTGCTACGGAAATATTAGAAGCTTTAGATACGAAGGGTACTGTTCTGCTTGCTCTTGGATTAACTTCTAAAACATAAATTGTTTTTCCTTGTACTGCAAATTGAATGTTAATTAAGCCTACCACTCCAATATTTAATGCTAATTTTTTAGTTTGCTCTTCGATTTGTTGAATAAGATCTTTTGAAAGAGAGTATGGAGGGATACAACACGCAGAATCCCCAGAGTGTATTCCGGCTTCTTCAATATGCTCCATTATGCCTGAAACATATACTTCACTACCATCGCAAATTGCATCCACATCAACTTCTATTGCATCATTGAGAAACTTATCAAGAAGAACTGGATTTTTACCAGATACTTTTACTGCTTCCTCAATATAAGTTTTGAGCTGTTCATCATCATGAATAATTTCCATAGCTCTTCCTCCAAGTACATAGGAAGGCCTAATCACAAAAGGAAATTTTATTTTTTTTGCAATATCAAATGCTTCCTCTTTAGATCTAGCCAATCCATTTTCAGCTTGTTTTAAATTTAGTTGATTTATTAAATTACTAAATCGTTCCCTATCTTCTGTCAGATCAATGGAATCAAGCGGAGTACCTAATATTGGGTAATTGTTATCGTGAATTGCTTTTGCAAGTTTTAAAGGTGTTTGACCTCCAAATTGAACGATAACTCCTTTAAGTTTTCCTTTAGAATTTTCTTTTTTTAAAATTTCTAAAACATATTCTTCAATTAAAGGTTCAAAGTATAATCGATCACTTGTGTCATAATCAGTAGATACAGTTTCAGGATTGCAATTAATCATAATAGTTTCGTAACCAATTTCACTCAAAGCATAACTTGCCTGGCAACAACAATAATCAAATTCAATACCTTGGCCAATTCTGTTAGGACCGCCTCCGATAATTACAATTTTTTCTTTTTCTGTTGGATTGGATTCACATTCTCGATTTCCAGAGAAACCAACATCATAAGTTGAATACATATATGGGGTTACTGAGTTAAATTCAGCTGCGCATGTATCAACTTTTTTATAAACAGGAACTATACCAAGTTCATTTCTTTTTGTTATAATATCTGAAACTGGCTTTTTAATTATATCTGATATTTTTTTATCACTAAATCCAGAGGCTTTAACGTAATTTAAAAAGCTTTTGTTCTCAAATATATTTTTTTCAGTAATTTGTTTTTCAATATCAATAATTTCTTTTATTTGATTTAAAAACCATGGGTCAATATTTGTTTTTTTATAAATAACATCAAAATTAAAATTCATTCGAAATGCTTGAGCAACGTATTGAATTTTTTGTGGTATGTTCTCTTCTAATCTTTTTTCTAATTCTTCTTTACTTATTGTAATTTCATCTAGACCCTCTAGACCTACCTCCAGCGAAACCAGTGCTTTTTGTAAAGATTCTTTGAAATTTCTTCCTATGGCCATTGCCTCTCCAACTGACTTCATGGCTGTTCCAAGTATTCCTTTTGATTTTTGAAATTTTTCAAAGGCAAATCTAGGTATTTTTGTAACTACATAGTCGATAGTAGGTTCAAATGATGCTGGTGTATTTCCAGTGATATCATTAGTAATTTCATCTAAGGTATAACCAATGGCCAATTTTGCAGCCACTTTTGCAATTGGAAAACCAGTTGCTTTAGATGCTAGAGCAGATGATCTTGAAACTCTAGGATTCATCTCGATGACAATCATTCTTCCATTTTTGGGATTGATTGCAAATTGAACATTTGAACCTCCGGTTTCAACTCCAATTTTTCTTAAGCAGTTAATAGATGCATCACGCATGACTTGGTATTCTTTATCAGTAAGCGTTAATGCTGGTGCAACTGTTATAGAATCCCCAGTATGAATTCCCATTGGATCAATATTTTCTATACTACAAACTATAATACAGTTATCTTTTCTATCTCTCACGACTTCCATTTCAAATTCTTTCCAACCAACCAGAGATTCTTCAATTAAAACTTCATTAGTTGGAGACAAAGCTAAACCATTTTTTACTATGGAAAAATATTCTTCCTCAGTATTCGCAACGCCACCTCCAGTTCCTCCCAAAGTAAAAGAGGGTCGGATAATAGATGGCAAAGGTATTTCGTTAAGAATTTGTTTAGCCTCATCCATAGAGTGACAGATTGCAGATTTTGCTGACTCAAGACCTATTTCATTCATATTTTTTTTAAATTTTTGTCTATCCTCTGCATTGTCAATTGCTTCTGCATTAGCCCCAATTAGTTCAATGTTGTATTTTTTTAAAATTCCATTTTTATGAAGTAGCATTGCTGCGTTTAGACCTGTTTGGCCACCCATGGTTGGTAGAATGGCATCTGGCTTTTCGATTTGAATTATTTTTTCAATAATCTCAGACGTAATGGGTTCAATATAAGTTTTGTCAGCAACATTGGGGTCTGTCATGATGGTTGCTGGATTTGAGTTGATTAAAATAATTCTATATCCCTCTTCTTTTAAAGCTTTGCATGCTTGTGTTCCCGAGTAATCAAATTCGCAAGCTTGCCCAATCACGATGGGTCCAGCACCAATAATTAGTATTGTTTTGATATCAGTTCTTTTTGGCATTTGATTGTATTACTTCTATAAATTGTTTGAATAAATAATTGCTATCATGAGGACCAGGACTTGACTCAGGATGATATTGAACAGAAAAAGCAGGAGCTTTTTTTGACGATATCCCTTCAATACTTCCATCAAATAAAGAAACGTGCGTAATTTCAACATCGTTAGGTAATGAGTCTTTGTTAATTTCAAAACCATGGTTCTGAGAGGTGATTTCTACTTTTGAATTAGAAATATTTTTAACAGGATGATTGGCACCCCTATGTCCCTGGTGCATTTTTTTTGTTGAGCATCCTAGTGCATGACCAAGCAATTGATGTCCTAAACAAATACCAAATAAAGGTATTTGTTTATCTAGTATTTTTTTTATACAACTATTTGCAAACATTGATGTTGCAGCAGGATCTCCTGGACCATTGGATAAAAAAATACCATCTGGCTTAAGTTCTTCTATTTTTTCAAAATTTGTATTTGCTGGTACCACAGTAACTTTGCAGCCAAGATTAGAAAAATTTCTTAAGATATTTTTTTTAATTCCAAAATCTATTGCTACGATATGATAAAAATAATCATTATTTTTTTTATAACCTGTTTCCTTTTTCCAAATACCTATATCTTCCCAGCTATAAATATCTTTTGTAGTTACTTTTAGTGTAAGATCTAAATTTTTAAGACCAGTCCATTTTTGGCATTCGCTGAGATAAAAATCATTTGTTTTGGATTTACCGTTAACAATAGTTCCTTTTAAAGATCCTTTAGTTCTAATCAAATTAGTGAGAGCTCTAGAATCAATTCCACAAATACCAACAATATTATTTTTTTTTAACCAATCATTTAAATGTTTGAGAGATCTATAATTGGATGGTTCTGTTATTTCCTTACTAAAAATAACTCCTTTCAACCATACTTTATCTGATTCTATATCTTCTAAATTAGTTCCCACGTTTCCAATGTGAGGAAAAGTGAAATTTATAATTTGATCTGAATAAGAAGGGTCAGTTATGATTTCTTGATAGCCAGTCATTGAAGTATTAAAACAAACTTCTCCAACAGCGTGTGCCTCTAAGCCGATACCGAAGCCCTCAAAAACTGTTCCGTCTTCTAGAATTAAAATACCTGTGGATTGTTGATTATTTAAAATATCTGGATCTGCTGTTACTTCTTTATTTAACAAAAATACAACCCATGAGTTAAAGAATCGTTCTCTATAAAAAAACTTTGGCGGAACATATGAAAAAGACTTAAACTCGTCAAGCAAGTAAAGTAGAAGACTAGGGATAAATAATTTTTTTATGTCATTAATTTTTAAAAAAATCACTGAAGCTTTAAATGAATCTATTAAAAGCAAAGATACAGTTAGATTGCTTACTTTAAGGTCAATAATCTCTCAAAAGAAAGACAAAGAAATTGAACTTCGTTCTGGAAGCAAAAAGGAGATTCAAGATGAAGATATTGTAAATATTCTAAATAAAATGATGAAACAGAGAAAAGAATCAATATCAATGTATGAACAGGGCGGAAGACAAGATTTAATAGATAAAGAAAAATCAGAAATAGCAATTATAGAAGAGTTTTTGCCACAACAAATGAGCGAAGATGAGATTAAAGATGCTTGTGTGGCAGCCATCAAAGACAGTCAAGCAGCTAGTTTAAAAGACATGGGAAAAGTTATGAAAGTATTAAAAGAAAAATATTTAGGAAAAATGGATTTTGCTAAGGCAGGACAATTACTAAAAGAGACCTTACAAAACGGATGATGAAATATCCCAAAAGTTATCTGGAAGAAATAACTCAGCGATTAAAAGTATCTGATGTAGTAGGTGGATCAGTAAAACTAACAAAAAGAGGTAAAGAATTTGTTGGTCTTTCTCCTTTTACAAATGAAAAAACACCGTCTTTCACTGTAAATGATGAAAAAGGTTTTTATCACTGTTTTAGTAGTGGTGAACATGGAGGAATTTTTGATTTTTTAGTTAAGATTGAAAAAATGACTTTTGGTGATGCAGTTAGAAAACTTGCAGCAAAAGCAGGTATGCCTGAATATCGATTTACAAAACAAAATGTAGAACAGGAAAAGCAAGAAAAGAGATCGGAGAAAATTTTTGAATTGTTTTTTAGTTATTGTTTTAAAAATCTTCATCGAGATGAAAATAAGCAACATTTAGATTATCTTCTAAATCGAGCAATTAAAAAAGAAACGATAGAATTTTTTCAATTAGGATTTTGTGATGATAGCAATAGAGCTAGCGATCATTTTAAAAAGTTAGGTTATTCAGAAAAAGAACTAATTGAAACAGGAATTTTTTATTTAAATGAACAAAAAAAAACTTTAGTCCCAAGATTTAAGAATAGAATTATTTTTCCTATAAAAAACTTATTTAATTATTACATTGGCTGTGGTGGAAGAACAGTTCTGTCATCAGTTCCAGCAAAATATATTAATTCGCCTGAAACTCCTTTTTTTAAAAAAGGAAATAATCTTTATAACTTTCATAATGCTAAAAAAGAAAGCAAGCATTCAGATTATTTAATAATGGTAGAGGGATATATGGATGTAGTTAGTCTTTTTAATCACGGTATCAAGAATGTTTGCGCAACACTGGGAACAGCTATCACCGATAATCAAATTAATTTAGCTTGGAGAAATTTTAAAAATTTAGTCATATGTTTTGATGGAGACTCCAGTGGGATTGCAGCTGCATACCGGGCTGCTGAAAAGTTAATTAAAATTTTAAAACCTAATCACAATGTTTTTTTTATGATTATGCCAACTGGCATGGATCCAGATGATTATGTTAATAAATATGGGACAGATCGTTTTTATCAATTGTTAGATAATAAAAAAAATCTCACAGATTTTATTTTTGATTATAATGTAGGTACGTTGAAAGACTTTAGTCCGTCTTCATTATCTAATCTAGAAAAAACATTGATAGATTTAGCGGACACAGTTGAAGATCAAATTATAAAAAAATATTTTAAAGGATATTTTAAAAATCAAATATTTGAAAAGCTAATAAAGAAAAATAAAAATAAGCTCAATAAGTTTCAAATAAGTAACTCCTTTGATAAGGAGAGACTTAATTTGTCTGAATTAGAAATTAAAGAATATTCATTATGTCAATTATTATTAAAGTTTCCCGAATATTCTGGAAAAATGATTGAACAAATATCAGAAATAAATTTTTCTCTAGAACTAACTAATCAAATTAAACTTAAGTTTGTTAATGTCTTATTAGATCAGCCAAGTCTTTCGAGCTCTCAAATATTAGAGTTAATTCAAAAAGAAAATATAAAAAACTTTGATGATTTTAATAAATTTATTGATAAAAATATTTCGGTAGCCAAACTTGATTTAGATACTTTTGTTAATTTGGTGGAAGATTACAAAAGCCAACTGGAAGATATTGCTAAAAAGAGAAAAATTGAACAGTTAGAAAATGAATTTTCTTCAAATATGAGTGAGCAGGCATATAATGAGCTTATTTCATTAAAAAATAGCCACAATATTTAAATATTCCTGTTCAAATTTTTGAAAAAAAATATAAGTTCTCACAGGTTTAAAAGTGAAAAAATTAATATCCAAATCATTTGAGCGCTTGTGTGAAAAAGGTCTTTCAAGAGGCTTTATCACTTATGAAGAATTGCAAAAATCTTTAGGTAAAAGAAATGCAAATGTTGAAAGTCTGGAACAAGCAGTTTTGCATATTTTTGATCAGGCGATAACTTTAGTTCAAAAAAAATCTGACTTTAAAGTAAAAAAAACAGAATCTGAAACAGCCAAACAACCTAAAAACCAGGAGAGAAGCGATGACCCTATTCGTATGTATCTTAGGGAAATGGGTGGAGTTGAGCTTTTATCAAGAGAAGGTGAAATCGCAATAGCAAAAAGAATTGAGTCAGGAAAATATGTAATGGTAAGCTCTTTATCGGAGAGTCCAATTACAGCTAGAAAAATTTATGACTGGGAAACTAAATTAATTAATAATGAAATGTTAGTTCGAGATATTATTGATCTTGATACAAATTTTTTAGATGATGATAAATTAAAAAAAGCAATTAAGGAAAATAATAAAAAAGAAGGAAAAGAGGAAAAAAGTAAAGAGGACGATAAAAAAGAAGGCGAAGACACAAGCGATAGTTCTGTGGATGATGAAGATGAATATAATATATCCCTTGCATCTTTAGAGATTGAATTAAAACCTAAAATTTTAGAGACATTTAAAAGAATAACTAAAAACTACAAAAAACTTTTAGCTTATCAAGTAGAAAGTTTAGATTGTATTTTAGCAGGACAAAAATTTAGCGATAGTAAAAAGAAAAATTACGAAAAAATAAAAAAAGATATTATGGATGAGATGCTTGGATTGCAATTTAACCAAGTAACTCAGGAAGAACTTGTAACTTTAAATTATAACGAAAATAAAAAAGCTATTAATCTTGATGGTGACTTGATGAGAGCAGCAACAAAGTATGGAATTTCCAGAGAAGATTTTATTAAATATTATGTTGGTAATGAGCTAAACCCAAATTTTGAAGCATTTTTAAGTGGAGATAAGAATTGGTCTAAATTTTTTAAAAATGAACAACGAATATTTAAAGATACAAGAGAAAAACTAACTAAGCTTAGTAAAGAAATTGGAATTTCCATAACTGATTTTAAAATACTAGTTAATAAAATTAAAAAAGGAGAAAGAGAATCAAGAATTGCTAAAAAAGAAATGATCGAGGCTAACTTAAGACTCGTAATTTCAATTGCAAAAAAATATACAAATAGAGGTCTGCAATTCTTAGATTTAATTCAAGAGGGTAATATTGGATTAATGAAGGCAGTAGATAAATTTGAATATAGAAGAGGATATAAATTTTCTACTTATGCCACTTGGTGGATTAGACAGGCTATTACAAGATCTATCGCAGATCAGGCTCGAACTATTAGAATTCCAGTTCATATGATTGAAACAATTAATAAAATTGTGAGAACTTCAAGACAAATGATGAGTGAGTTTGGTAGAGAACCAACGCCAGAAGAATTATCTAAGAAATTAGCAATGCCATTGGAAAAGGTAAGAAAAGTTCTTAAAATTGCTAAAGAACCTATTTCGCTAGAAACACCGGTGGGTGATGAAGAGGACAGTAGTTTAGGAGATTTTATCGAAGATACGAATGCACTCATACCAGTGGATGCTGCTATTCAAACTGGACTAAAAAATTCAACTACTAAAGTTTTGGCAACATTAACTCCAAGAGAAGAGAGAGTTTTAAGAATGAGATTTGGAATAGGAATGAATACAGACCATACTTTGGAAGAAGTTGGCCAACAATTTTCAGTAACTAGAGAGCGTATTAGACAGATTGAAGCAAAAGCTTTGAGAAAATTAAAACATCCTAGTAGATCACGACAATTAAAAAGTTTTTTAGATAATTAATCTCATTTTACTTTTTTTAAAAATGATATAAAAAATAATAATGGGCCTGTAGCTCAGTTGGTTAGAGCCCCCCGCTCATAACGGGGTTGTCCGGGGTTCAAATCCCTGCGGGCCCACCACTCAATGACAAAACCTAATTTCAATAGTTATATTATGTTAATTTTGCTAGCTGCAATTTGGGGCTCTGCTTTTTTTAATTATAAAATTGTTTTAAAGACTTTTGATGTCTTTACTTTGTCAGGTGGAAGACTATTTTTTGCAAGTATATTTTCTATCTGCATATCACTCTTTTTTTTATCTACTGTAAAAATTAAAAATTTTTTTTCAAAAGATTGTTATTTATTTTTTATTATTGGACTGGTTAACTATGCTGCTCCTTTTACTTTAATAGGAATTGGTATTGATAAAATGAGCAGTGGTTTAGCTGCTCTATTAATGTCTGCTGGTCCTTTTTATGCAATTATTTTTTCTCATTTTTTAAGTGATGATAGATTTAATAAGTATAAATTTATTGGAACCTGTATTGGTTTTTGTAGTGTTGCAGTTTTAGTTTATGATCAAATTTATATAACAGAAACTACTAATTTATCTTCCGTACTATATGTGATGAGTGCTTCTTTTTTTTATATTTGTGGAGGAATGATTATTAAAAAAAATATTGATAAATACAATAATGAAACAATCACATGTTTTTCATTAATTTGGGCTACTATAATTACCCTTCCTTTAACTTTTTATTTTTATAACGATCCAATTGATAAAATGTTTTATGTGGAGAGTTTTTATAGTCTTATTTATTTGGGAGTAGTTTCGACAGCCATTGCTTTTTATATTAGATCAAAAATAATAATTAAAAATGGACTTGTTTTTATGTCCCAAGTTTCTTTGTTAATTCCAATATTTGGAGTTTTTTTTAGTTATGTGTTTTTACAAGAGAAACTTTATCCAAGTATGTTTATTTCTCTGGCTTTATTAATTATTGGATTGTCAATTTTGCAAAAGGGTTACAAAAAAACAAATTAATTCTTGGCAATATAATCTTTTAAATTTTGAATAAGACCCGAAAATCCTTTATTAGCAACTATGGAAGCAAATTCTTCTCTTTGAGTTCTTGCTAGACTTAAGCCTTCAACTACTAAATCTCTAATAACCAACTTATTATCAACGAGAAAAACTCTCCAATCCACAAGAATTTCTTGTTTATCTTTCTCAGAAATGATTTTTGAATTTACCAAGACGTAGTTATCACTAATTTTTTTTGATCCTGTAACCTGAACTTTTTGATCCGAGTAGTCAGTTAGTTTAGAGGATAAATTTTTTGTAAAAAAAACTTTAAAAGTATTTACATACTCTTTAAGCTGTGTTTCATTTAATTTTTTTCTTTCTTCACCCAAGGTATATTTTGCCAAACCTTCAACATCTACTGAATCTAAGGCAAGTTTTTCAAGTTGTTTTTTTTTATCGGCTTTATTTAGATTTTTATCTAAAATAATTTTTTTTGCATTATTTGTTGTTTCATTAATAAAATTTTCAGCTTTTTTTTCAAAAGCAAATAAGTTTTGGCTAAAAAATAATGAAACAATTAAAATTAATATAAAAAATTTATTTTTCATATTGATAAAAGCTTATATTATAAGATTATTTAAAATCTTTCCACTCATCTTTTGGAGTAGAATTGTTTGAAATTAGATTTTCTCTTCTTTGCAAGTATAGACTTCTGATACTTGCATATAAATCAACTGAATTCTTTTCAAGATTTTCAAACGATTTTAAATTATTTGCCCTAAAGTCTGTAACGTCCAAACCTTTTTCAATATAGTATACTCTTTCTGGAAAATCAGAATTCATTAACTCTCTATCTCCAACAGTTG